>NZ_BBCC01000027.1 GCF_001311845.1 Desulfosarcina cetonica JCM 12296
GCGGGGGTGTCTTTGCTTTCAGCGGAGACTCACTTAAGGGACTTGACGATCTGACCTGCCTCTTTATTCTTGAAAATCAATACCCCTGGAGTGGCATTCTTGTCGAACGTAATTTTCCCATGGGAAATGTTGCCCGGTTCGAGTACGCTGTCCAGGGAAGAATTGACCTTACAGGCCATGGGCCTGCCCTTTCTGTCCTTCAACGTAAAGTGGTCCGGATAGGTGGTGATCACCTGCTGGCTGATATTTTTTACCCAAACGTAAAGTGTGCCACCCCCCAAGTCATGAACGGCGATCTCGGCAGTGCCGTTGCCGGTGTAGCGCCGAAGGCGTTTATTGCGCGTTTCGAACGCGGTCTCCGTCGATACGGTTGTTTTTGCTTTCACAGCCTTTGGCAAAGGCGCCGGGTGCTGCTTTTTCTGTTGGGACAATCGCTCTTCGTAAACCGCCACCTTCTTCCGATAACGCTCATTTTGCGGATCAAGCGTGAGCAACTGACGGTACAGTTTCAAATTCTGCGCTGCATGGGTGGGTGGAATCGGGCGAACGGCGGCCTCCAATTCGTCGATTTTGCGTCGACGCGCCTCTTCCGCCTGTGCCTGGCCTGCTGCGGCCGCCGCCTTTTTCTGGCGCTCCTGATCTGCTTGGCGAATACGCTCGGCCTCCTCCCGCATCCAGCGTTCGGTGGGGTCATCACCGATGGCGACCACCCGATCGTTTTCAAGTGCGACCGCCGTACAATAACTCTCATTCAGCGGCGTATCGGATGGGGTCGCATGCGTCTGGTAAAAAAGAACCATCCGGTTTTCGCCGATGTCATGGCGCAAATCCGGTGGACCGAGTCGTTGCAGAACCGTTTCCTTTGACTCGCCGGATGCAATGGTTTTTAGCGCATCATTCGTTTTCTGGATTTTCCAATGGGCACACCCCGTCATGATGAGGGTGGCAGCGGCGATGATCACCCAGATTCGCATGGTCTCGTTATGCTCCTTCCTGATGGAGGCGTTCGGCGATGGGTTGGACAAACTGGATTTCCGAATCCCATGGGAAAAGAATCCACGTATCCTGGCTGACCTCGGTCATGAAGGTGTCCACCAGAGGCCGACCGGCCGGCTTGGCATAGATGGTGGCAAAGTGTGCTTTGGGAACCATTTCCCGAACGATCCGGGCGGTTTTCCCTGTATCCACCAGATCATCGACCAAAAGCCAACCATCGCCATCGCCGGCAACCGACTTGAGCACCTCGATTTGTCCTTGGTTGCGGCCAACGTAGCTTGCGATGCAGATGGTGTCAACCAGACGGATTTCCAGTTCCCGCGCAATGATGGCCGCCGGCACCAGTCCGCCCCGGGTGATGGCGACAATCCCCTGCCAGGGGCCTTTTTCGTTCAAGCGCCAGGACAGGGCGCGGGCATCCCGATGCAACTGTTCCCATGAGATGGGATAGGTTCGCCTATACGTGCGCGCCTTACTGCGTGTCATTGGATCGGCAGTCGTCCTTTCTTTACCCGGGCCTGATCAATGGGGGTTCCCGCCCAGGCATGGGACAGCACCATCAGCAGGTCATCCCGGTCCAATTCTTCGGGATTGTAAAAATCGAGCCATCATCGAGTGCCTTTTCGGCAATGGGCTCCAACATCTCGATGGTTACCGGCGCGCTGCCGTCGGCGGCCTTGACTTCTTTGAGAAACCGGGCATGCTGGCCGCCGGTCTTCTGGTGCAGGCGTTGGTTCAACTGGCGGACGACAGCCACCACCTGACGGGCCCGCAAATGAGCCGGCGTTCGGGCCACCACACCGGCCCCGGCCAGCGGCAACAAAAGTTCTGCCGTCATCGGCCCGTTTTTATGCATGTTATATTCCAGCCCATAGGGCAGCAGGATGGCGATGCAGGTCCCGTGGGGAACACCGCAAACCGCGCCAACGGCATGTCCTAGGGCATGAACCATCCCTACCATGGCATTGGAAAACGCCACACCGGCAAGATTGGCGGCAACCGCCAGGGCCAGGCGTCCGTCGGCGTCATCGGGGGTCTCGATCACCGGGACCAAGTGTTTTCCGATCAATTCAATGGCCATCAGCGCGTGGGCATCACTCAGCGGGTTCTTGGCCAGGCCGGTATAGGCCTCGATGGCGTGGGCCAGGGCATCCATGCCCGTGGCTGCCGTCATGGCCGGCGGAAGGCTCAGGGTCATGCGGGGATCGAGGATCGCCGCATCAGGCGATAGAAACGGCGAGGTAAAAAAAAGCTTACGTTTACTCCCATGATCGGCGATGACCGCCACGGTCGTCACTTCCGACCCTGTTCCGGCAGTCGTTGGAACGGCCAATAGTGGCTTGAGGCGTCGGGTGAGTTTGCCATGACCTTCAAAGGCACGCAGGTCATCCTCGTCTTCGGAAACGAGAATGTTGACCCCCTTGGCTGTATCCAACACCGAGCCGCCCCCCACCGCCAGGATGGCATCGCAATCGTTTTCCCGGTAAATGCCGGCCAGGCGGCAAACAACGTCAAGGTCCGAATCCGGCGGGACGCTGTCATCCACGGCGGCGGGCTGGACCTGGGGTGCAATGGCACCTTGAACCGTTGCAACGATTCCGGCCTGGGCAACCCCCCTATCCGTGATCATCATCGGTCGCCGGGCATCCAGCGTTTCCAGCAGCCCAGGGATGGCTTCCAGTGCCTGGTGGCCGGCAACGGTCTTCACGGAGCAACGGAATTCATAGTAACCCGGTATATACATCCTTGAAGTCCTTATTTACTCGGCCATTACGGGGATGCCTTTGAGCGCACCGTCGATGATGCGTTTGACTGCATCTTCAACAGCCAGACCATCATAGCGCGAGAGGACACGATCAATCTGTTCCCGGGTAATGCCGGCGTCCGCCAAAGAAGCGGGAATCGGGTCATCCAATTCGGCGTTGAGGGCTTCAAAAAATTCCCAGACCAGGGCGATGACCCGGGGTACTTTCAGGTCATCGTGCGTTACGGCATAGCTATCGCTCCCGGCCATGGAATAGAGCAGCGCCCCAACCCGTCCGGTATAAACATCGGCTGCGACTTCAATCAGATGCGGCAGCAGCACGGCCATTAAAAAGCCGGTGGGCAATTCAGTCGTTTCCTTTAAGCGGGAAGCCAACCCATGGCAGATACCCGCACCGGCGGCGAAAAACGCACTTCCCGCCGCCACCTGACCATTCACCACCGCCAAGCGATGTTGATTGCGCTGGGACGAGGACCGCAGGCCGGTTAACAGGTTTTGCATGATCAAACGGATGGCCGCATGAGCATACGCATGACAGGAAGGCCCGACGCCATCGTCGCAAAACGCCTCTACGGCATGGACCAGGGCCAATAGTGCGCCATTGACCAGGCCACGTTCATCTTGCATCGGCATCATGGCCGGATCGATGATCACGAGGGAAGGAATCAAGTCCGTTGATGACATGCGGCGTTCCCCGTCGAAAGCGTACCCGGTAACCTCGTCACCGTTGCCACCCGGGGTTGCCACCAGTACCAGGGGTGACATCCGCGGCGACGAATCGCCTTGACTTGCGGGGTACGCCGAGACGGACAGATTGAGGCATTTGGCCGTATCCACCACGGCGCCGCAGCCCACCACCACCAGGCTGTCACAAGCGCCGTCCCGGAACATCCCGGCAAGGACAGGAATCAAGTCCGGGGCCGGTTCATCCGGCACGCGATCATAAATCCCCAGGATCATGCCGGAAGCCCTGAATGCATCCACGACCCTGTCGAGGGCCCGACGGCCGATCTTTTCCCCGTCCGCCAGAACAAGCGGGGCGTGAAGGCCACGCGCCGCCAATTCAAACGGCAGGTGGGACAGCGCCTGACGGCCGCAATTGATCTGCAGCGGAGAAAAAAATGAAATTGTATCAGCCAGCGGCAGCACAGCACAGCCTCCATCTTGCGACGTTTGATCATCCATCGTGCCTTGCCCTATCAGATTCCCAAAACCGTGCGCAGGTAAATCAAGATCCGCAACCCGAACTTACGCCAGGGCGACCCATCTGGATAGCGGCGCACGGCGCGCTGGGCCAAGGCTTTGGGCAACAGATAGACCTCCACCCGATCGAGCAGACGGAGGACACGGCAGGCCATCGCGGTGTCACCGCTTACGGTCAACCGATTGCGCGCCACCGCCGTCACCGTGGCTTCCTGAAAGGTAAAAAGCAGCATCGCCGCATCGATGCTTTTGATGGTCAGTTTGAGATCGATGCAACGCTCGCCGGTATCGCGGCCCAGATAGCGCAGTTTTCCGCGCCGATCCTTGCCCACCAGCATGCAGGGCCCATCCGGTGCCACACCCAGCCGAAAAGCAAAACCATTGGGGATGGCCTCGGCAATCTTGCGCGCCTCCCCATCGGACCGCGCCAAGGCTTCGACGGCTCGGCCGACGAACCAAAACATGACGGTCAGATAACCGTTTTTAAGCAGCTTCCCACGAGGCCGGATCATCCTGAAATCGGCCGTTCGGGGATCGCTATGTAGCGTCCATTTGGGTTCGATCGCAAGACGTGCCAGGGTTTTGCGGGTGGGAATGCCATGCAGATCATATCCGCGCAGGAGGTAGTAGTCATCCAGCATGGGGCGCAGGGGAACCGTATGCCCGTCTTCGTCGTTCTGCCGCGCTTCATTCAGCATGCGACCAGGCAGCGTATCGTCCTTACGCGAGATGCCCGCCCCCGTATTCATCAACCGCTCAAGGATCTGGATGCGTTCCCCGGCCTTGAGAAACTGGCGCGGGGTTAGCCGTTCACCGGTAATCGCGCGCCAAAGTTTCACGTAAAGCCGGACGTCCATGAGCCGGGTGGCCATCCGTGGCACATATTGCATCCAGGCGCGGATCAGCCAGGTGGGCATATATTTGATGAGCGGAGATTCAAAAAGGTAGGCGTAGGCGGTGTACGGGCAGGTAACCAGAGAATGGATTGCCGCATAAAGGTTCTCGAAAGAATAAACGAATCGGGCCTTGGCACGTGTGGTGTAAGGGTTCAGCCATCCGAGGACCACTTCCAGAAAAAAATAGCGGCCGAATGATGGCAGGCGCTCGGGTTGGCCACTGCATCGGCCAGCCCCACCCCCCATGCCCCTCGGGGGTCATAGCCGGACAGCTCCATGCCCTTGACCTGGATGGCGAATGCACTGCCGCCGTAGCGTTGCGACAGCAGCCGGGTACCATCGGCCAACTGCTCCCCCCAACCACGACGATAGGCCGTATCCTCAAGCGTTTGTTCGATGCCATCGATCACACCGAATTTCAATTCAGTCTCAACAACACCTTTTTCGCCGGCCTCCATGCACCAAGCCAGCACGCCACCGGCCGAAATGGGATCCAATCCCAACAGGCCACAGCGGTCGTTGATGTGAAGAATAAAATCGGGATCAAAGATTCCCAGATTAGGCCCCAGAAGTGCGACGCTTTCATATTCCGGAATCCGGCAGACACGCCCATCCGCCAAGCGGCCTTTATGACCACAGATGATCGAACACGGTTTACAGGTGCTGGGACGGGGCTGATAGCGCTCACGCAGGGTTTCGCCGGAGACTTGATCCGCTTGTGAATGGCTGCCGTCGTGGAAATTGCAAACCGGCAGGATGCCCCCGGCATTACACCCGTTGACATGACTGGCCGTTCCGAAGTTGCGGTAATCATCGGCCGTGATCGGGTTGCTGTTGATATCGCGTGTCGCGCGCCGCTTCGCGTCGGCAAAGCGTTTGGGATCAGCCGGAACGATTTTACAATGCCGACCCCGCGCCACGATGGCCTTGATACCTTTGGCCCCCATGACCGCACCGACCCCACCCCGCCCGATAAAGCGGGTTCCGGAGGCCACACTGGCAAACAGCACCTGGTTCTCACCGGCCGGGCCGATGACCAGGGCGCCGTCATTGCGGTTCAGGTTCAACTGTTGTTGGGTTTCGCGGGTGTCCAGCCCCCACAGGTGGCGGCCATCCTCGATGTTGACGCCATCGCCGTCGATCTCCACAACCACCGGTGTGGCGGCGCAACCGGTAACCAAAAGGCCATCGTAACCTGAGGTTTTATAGGCCATGCCAAAGGGCCCGCCGCAGGTCGCCGTGAGCATGATACCGGTCAGGGGCGATTTTGTCACTGCGGCAAAACGGCCGCTGCAGGGTGCGCCGGTGCCCATCAGCACACCCATCATGAAGGCCAGCCAGTTTTCCTCGCCCAACGGGTCGACGCCCGGCGTCATCCGCTCGTAGAGCAGTTTCAGGCCGAGTCCCGCGCCGCCCAGGTATTGCCGGCGATCGTCATCGCCCACTTGAAACGCTTGGATGGATGCGGTGGACAAATTGATTTCGATGATCCGGTTGCTGGTTCCGACAATGGATTTCATCGACTGGATCCATTGTTCAGCATAGGGACAGCACCTTCTCGACCAATTTCTCGATACCCACAGCCACATCCTTGATGCCCGGGCCGAGCATGTACGCCGGCGTGGTCACCAGGCGATTTTTTTCGTCCACGCAGATGTCATCGACGCTGCAAACCGTATGCGTGCCCCCCATGGTTTGGATGGCATCGGCGGTTCCGATATCGTTGCCGATGGTCACTTGCGGAGAACGACGCCCCAACGCACGGGTCAGGGTTGCCGGCGCGATACAGATGGCACCGATCGGTTTGGATTGATCCGCCAATTCGTCAAGCAGCCGCTGCACCTCGGGATGAACCGTCGCCTCCGGGCCATTGACGGCAAAGTCGCTGAGGTTCTTGGCCGCTCCAAATCCGCCGGGGATAATCAGCGCATCGATGTCATCGGCGCGAATCGCGGCCACATCCTTGATGTCTCCCCTGGCGATGCGCGCGGATTCCACCAGAACGTTGCGTTTTTCGTCGCTGGGCGTTTGGGTCAGGTGGTTGACCACGTGCAACTGATCCATATCCGGTGCCATGCATTGGACCTTGGCGCCTTTTCGGTCCAGAAACAAAAGGGTCAGCACCGCTTCGTGAATCTCCGAACCGTCGAATACGCCGCAACCGGAGAGCAGCACCCCAACGCGATGTGTCATTGTCTTATCCCTCCAATCTTAAAAAGTATTTTTAAACCAAGATGGTTTCATCAGACACCTTGGGCGGTCCACCGTCCACCCGTCAGGTCGAGGCCAAAACATGCTTTTCCAAAACAAAACAGGTAAACATGCCCTGAAACACATCTTCCTGTCCTTTGGTCACACTGACGGAAACCCAGTATTTCTTGCCTTTGATCTCCTGCACACGGGCCTTGATGTGAAGAACATCCCCGGCCCGCACCGGCTTCAGGAATTTCACCTCCGATGCGCCGAGAACCACGTTAGGGTCATTGACCGCGATCATGGCCGCATAATCGGCTGCGCTGAAAATGAACCCGCCATGAACCAGTCCGTATTGATCGGCCGCCATCTGGGATGTGGTGACCAATTCGACCAAACTGGACCCGTTTTCCACCATCAACGGTTTGCCGCACAGAACCTGATCAATACAACGATGGGTATGAATGTTCATGCAAACCTCCGAAGATCTCGCGGGCAAGCAAAAAGCCCCGAAGCATAGAAGATGAAGGGGTTGATTTACACGGGCGTGGCTTGAAAAGTCGTTCTGATCATAATAAAGAGGAACAACCCTGTCAATGAATTGCACATCCGACAGATCCGTCTATGAAAAGAGATCCGTCTATGAAAAGAGGTCCGTCTACGCAAAGGAGTGTTCGTGGAACCTATCATTGCAAGCCGTATCGCGGCGATTCGATCGATCCTGACCAAAGAAAACCTGGATGCCATTTTGATCCTCGTTCAGGAAAACCGGTTTTACTTAAGTGGGTACACCGGTGAGGACACGCAGTTTGACGAATCCGCGGGAGCACTGGTTATCAGCGCCGATCAACTGGTGCTGGCCACTGACAGCCGTTTCGATCTGCAAGCCCAAAGCGAAGCCAACGGATACGAAATTGTGATTTACAAGCAAGGCCTCGAACAGGTCCTGCCGGAGATTGTCGAGTCTCTTGGGGCCCGCCGGCTGGGATTCGAGAGTGTCCGTATTTCCCACAAGCAGCATGCCGCCTTGTCCAAGGCATTGGCCGGACAAACCCCATCAGCCGAATTGATCCCCACGGAAAACACGGTCGAAAATCTGCGCAAAATCAAAAGCGAAGACGAAATCGAGCGGACCATTCGGGCACTTCGCCTCGCCGAGAACGCCTTTTCCAAGGTCTTGGCCGACCTTCGCCCAGGCTTGACCGAAAAGGAGGTCGCCTGGTCCATGGAAAAGGCCATGCGTGAAGCGGGCGCCGAAGGCCTCTCCTTTCCGGTGATTGTTGCCTCGGGCCCAAACAGCGCCTCGCCGCATGCCATCCCCAGCGATCGCCAGTTGAAGACCGGAGAGCCGATCCTGTTCGACTGGGGGGTGCGCTTGGACCAGTATTGCTCGGACACCACGCGAACGGTGATCCTGGGGCACTTGGATGACCGCTTCAAAAAGGTCTTTGATACGGTGGTCGAAGCGCGGGACAAAGCCACGGCCGCCATCCGCGCCGGGGTTGGCGGCATGGCGATCGATAGCATCGCCAGGGATCATATCGACAAAACGGATTTGCCGGCAAATTCGGCCACAGCCTGGGACATGGCACCGGACTGGCCATCCATGAGGCGCCGCGCTTGAGCCCAATCCGTGACGAACGCCTGGAAACCGGCATGATCGTCACCGTGGAGCCGGGGATCTACCTACCCGGATGGGGAGGGATCCGCATGGAAAATCAGGTTGTTGTTCGTGATCAGGGTGCCGATGTACTCAATGATCCAACCCCTTTTGACCCGCTGCTGAAGGTTTGATCGATGACCGGGCTTGAGATCGGGCTTGACGGTTATGATCATCACATGGACCAATACCTGACCTTCCTCGCCATCGAGAAAGGCCTCAGCGAAAAAACCATCACCGCCTATAGCGCGGATCTGATTCGCTTTGGTGAATATTTGAAAGAACGGAACGTCGCCGACGTCTCGGCCATTGACACGGCGGTCCTCCTGCGCTACCTCATTGCCTTGCGCGAAGCGGGGCTCAGTGCCCGCTCGCGGGCCCGTCACCTGGTCAGCCTGCGGGGGTTTTTCAAATATCTGGCTCAGGAACGGATCATCGATCAAAATCCGGCCCAACAGATCGATCTTCCCAAAACCGGCCTTCATCTTCCCGATGTCTTGACGGTAGGCGATGTGGAGTGCCTGCTCGGCACACCCGACCGCAGCAAGCCCGAGGGATTGCGTGACGTGGCCATGCTGGAGCTCCTTTACGGTGCCGGTCTGCGAGTCTCGGAACTGATTCAGCTGGAGATGAACGGGATCAACCTGGAAGGGGGCTTCGTTCGGGTATTCGGCAAGGGGGCCAGGGAGCGCGTGGTGCCGGTGGGCCGAATCGCTCTATCGGCCATCCGCGATTATTTGATACAGGCGCGACCGTTGCTTTTGAAAGGCCGGGCCAGCACGGCGCTGTTCGTCACCCGACGGGGCGGTGCCATGACCCGCCAGAGTTTCTGGCATCTGATCGGCCGCTATGGACGGCAATGCGGGTTAAAGAAAAAGCTTAGCCTCATAGCCTAAGGCACTCTTTTGCCACGCATTTGCTGGAAGGCGGGGCCGATCTGCGAGCCGTCCAAATGATGCTCGGCCACGCCGATATCGCCACCACCCAAATTTACACCCACGTGGCGCAGCGGCAACTTCTGGAAGCCCACAAAAAATACCACCCACGAGGATAGAACGTCCCATCATGCCTATCGATCCGGTAAACACCTTAAAGCGTTGGTTCGACACGTATAGTCGTTCGTTTCTGAGTGGTGATCCTTCCGCCGACGGTGCACACAGCCTGAAAATCGCGCATACGCGAAGAGTCTGCGAAATCATCGTCCATTTGGGAAAAACGATGGGCCTGTCCGCACGCCAGCTAGGCTTGGCCGAAGCCATTGGTTTGTTTCACGATCTCGGCCGTTTTGAACAATTCCGGCGTTTCGGCACCTTCAATGACCGTCTGTCGGTCAACCATGCCGCCTTGTCGGTTGATATCCTCGAGACGACAGGCATCCTCAATGATCTGCCAATGGCGGACCGATCGATCATCATGGATGCGGTCCGTTTTCACAACGCCCCTTCCCTGCCCGGCAACAAACCGGAAGAAAACACGTTTTTCATGCGGCTCATCCGTGATGCGGACAAATTGGACATCTGGAAAGTCTTTGCCGACTATTGCCGGATGGGAAAGCGTCCCGAGCCAGCCATCGTCCAACACTTGAGTGATCTGCCCATTTGCTCGCCCGCCATTATCAAGGCGATCCTTGAAAAGCGCATGGCCAATTTTAAGGAAATGAAGAGCATCAACGATTTCAAGCTGCTCCAACTCAGTTGGGTATTTGACCTGCAATTTCCGGAATCGTTGGCCCTGGCCGCAACGCAGGGGAATTTACAGGTGATTGCCCAGTCCCTGCCCGCTGATGCGTCTGTTCAGCAGGCGATTTCGGTCGTCCTGGCACAGCTGTCGTCCTCAGGATCATCCCCCCACCCTCAGGATCACAAAGAATAAGGAAACCCAAATAGATGCCCCTGAATCCATCAAATTCAGTGATAAAAAACCACGGCTGCTGGAAAGCCGATCGCCAGTTGCCCGGAACCGGAAACGCCGCCTGGACGCAGGCCTTACGCAATCTCGCCCAGCCCCTGTATGTCGTTGATATGGACGGCCAACCCGGTGTGGTCCAGGATGGCCAGGCCACTCTCACCAACGACGCTTCCGGCAATACGGATGTTTATCCCCTCATCGGCTGGGCGCGGCATTTTCACCGGAACGGTTGGGGGATGCCGGCTTCAGGTCCGATCACGGCCTCAGATTGGCCTATATTTGCGGTGCCATGGCCAATGGCATCACCTCCACCGCCATGGTGGAAGCCGCCGGTCGGGCCGGTATGATCGGATTCTTCGGTGCCGGCGGCCTCTCCATCGATCAGATCGAAACGGCCATCGACACGCTTCAGGCAAACCTGGGGGCCCGCCCTTACGGTTTCAACCTCATCCATAGCCCCAATGACATGGCTCTGGAACAGAAGACCGTGGATCTTTATATTGCCAAAAAGGTCCGCCTGGTTTCGGCATCGGCCTACCTGGACCTGACCACGCCCCTGGTGGAGTATCGCCTCCATGGCATTCACCGGGACGCCAATGGACGGATTATCTGCCCCAACCGGATCATCGCCAAAGTGTCGCGCGAGGAAGTGGCCCGCAAATTTTTCTCGCCACCTGCGCATAAGTATCTCCAACGGCTGATCCAAGAGGGTAAAATCAACGCTGAGCAGGCCGAACTCGCACGCCAGATTCCTGTTGCCCAGGATCTTACCGCCGAGGCCGATTCAGGCGGCCACACGGATAACCGCCCGGCATTATGCCTTTTCCCGACAATGAAGGCCTTGCGCGATGAAATGGCCGCACAATTCAACGCGGACATTCCGCTTCGGGTGGGACTCGCCGGTGGAATCGCCACCCCGGAGTCGGCGGCGGCCGCATTTGCCATGGGCGCCGCCTGGATTTTGACCGGATCGATCAACCAATCCTGCGTGGAGGCCGACACCTCGACGCTGGTCAAGAAGATGCTGACCGAAGCCCGCCAGGCGGACATCACCATGGCACCTGCCGCAGATATGTTCGAGATGGGGGTAAAGGTGCAAGTGCTCAAACGGGGCACGATGTTTTCCATGCGGGGGGCCAAGCTGTACGATCTCTATCGGACGTATGAGGATTTTGCCGACATCCCCGAAAGCCAGCGAAAACTGGTGGAAAATTCGTTCTTGAAATGCACCTTCGAAGAAGAGTGGGCCAATACGCGTGCCTTTTTCATGCGCCGGGACCCGGTCCAGGTCGAACGCGCGGAAAAGGATCCCAAACACAAGATGGCCCTCGTGTTCCGCTCTTACTTGGGTCGGGCCTCCTTGTGGGCAAAAACGGGCGCAGCCGACCGGGCGATTGATTATCAGATCTGGTGCGGGCCAGCCATGGGGGCCTTCAACGAGTGGGTCAAAGGCAGCCATCTTGAACCCCCGGAAAACCGCAATACCGTCGATATTGCCATGAATTTGCTATACGGTGCGGCACTGATCATGCGGCTGAACCATTTACGTAACCAGGGGGTACCGATTCCGGCGATGCCGGGGTTATTGGCACCGGCCAAAAAGGATCAGATCCGCCACTTTTTTCTGGAGGTTTAATCCCCCCGGAAGGGATCATGCCTGCCCGGCCGGACTCGTAAAAAGCCCGATATCGGCGTTACGCTTCATCCCTCGTCACTGCGGAGTACGCTAAGTACGCCTCATTCCTCGGGATTCGCAAGCCTTGATCTCGGGCTTTTTACGAATCCGTCGGAAATGCTACTCTCTACGGGTTCATCAGTTTTTCGATCAGGCATCGTGAAAGCGCCGAAATATTGATCAGATAGGTCTCCGGATGCCGATAAAACGCTTCTGTGCCTGCGGTTTCATCGGGCAAAAGCGTCTCTTCAACAGTCTGCACCCGTTTTTGAAGGGTCTCCTCGTCAGCAGGGCACGCTACCTCAGCGATATGCTGAATCAAATAACGAAAAGCGACAGCTGCTTTGGCTGCTTTGGCGGCTTTGGTGGATGCGCGCTGAAATAAGATGCGCGTCATGCCAAGGCCGTTTTTCGGATCTGCATTCGCCGGCGCCCCCCCTTGGATCGTAAATCGTAATAGCCGTTTTTCTTCAGCCAGGGTGTCAAATCCTTGAGGATCTGCTGACTTTCGGGCACGCTCAATTTCTGGTGTGATAGAAGATGCCCTCCCAGAAAAACCTTGAATATGTCCTTGAAGGCAAATTGGCGCGCATACCCCGACTGTAGTCCACCCAAGGGGTCCGGAGGTAAAAAAGCCCTTGACCAGCGCTTCCAGCGGGCTCGGTTGATTTTTAGTATATCTGAAATTTCGCGACTGTTATAGTAGTAAATCAAGTTTGTTATCCTGTTAAGATGTTATACCGACCTAACAAGTTATAAGAGGGGTGTCAAGCTCTTGTAATTTATCCAGCATTGATCTATAGTTACGCTTTGATTTTTATATCTGCCATGGCAACGGTTAGAGGCGACTCAGACAGCCTCTACCGCTATTTATTTGCTATCAACTCACTTCCACATGTAATTTAAAATGACCGAAAAAAATAAATCTGCCCATCCGCCGGTGGCCATCATCGGGATGGGGGGCATGTTCGCCCAATCGGAGAATCTCAAGGCGTATTGGCGGGTTTTACTCAATGGAATCGATTGTATTACCGATCCCCCCGCCAGCCACTGCCAGTTGAATGATTATTACGATCGTGATCCGAAACGACCGGACCACATCTATTGCAATCGCGGTGGCTTCTTGCCGACGATGCCCTTCGATCCAACCGAATTCGGGATTCCACCGGCAGCCATCGAAGCGACGGACACCTCCCAATTGCTGGGCCTGGTCGGCGCTAAAATGGCTTTGGAAGATGCCGGATACGGTGAATCCCGCGAGTTTGACCGCCAGCGCACGTCGGTCATCCTCGGTGTGACGGGCACCCAGGAACTCGTGATCGCTCTTGGTTCACGGATGGGACATCCCTTCTGGCGGCGGGCATTGGAAAACAAGGGGCTCAGCGATGCTCAGAAATCCGCCGTTATGGATGAAATCGCCGATTGTTATGTCCCCTGGCAAGAGAGTTCATTTCCCGGACTGCTGGGCAATGTCGTTGCGGGCCGCATCTGCAATCGCTTGAACCTTGGCGGAACCAACTGCGTCGTGGATGCCGCCTGTGCCAGCAGCCTGAGTGCCATTCATTTGGGACTTTTGGAGCTGTACACCGGGAAAAGCAACATGGTCGTCACCGGAGGTGTCGACACGCTGAATGACATTTTCATGCATATGTGTTTTTCCAAAACAGGTGTGCTGTCACACAGTGGCGACGCCCGTCCCTTCTCCAGCCAGGCCGATGGCACGGTTCTGGGTGAGGGTATCGGCATTCTGGTGCTCAAGCGTCTGGCCGATGCCGAACGCGATGGCGATCGAATATATGCCTTGATTCGCGGGATCGGTTCCTCAAGCGACGGCAAATCCCAGAGTATCTATGCGCCGCACCCCGATGGCCAGGCACGCGCCCTGACGGAAGCCTACCGCAATGCCGGTGTCGAACCGTCATCCATTGGTCTGCTCGAAGCCCATGGAACGGGCACCCGTGTGGGCGATGAAGTTGAATTCAAGGCCCTCAAGCGTGTTTTCGGCATGATCGCCAATGGGCGACGTTGCGCGGTAGGGTCGGTGAAATCCATGATCGGGCATGCCAAAGCGGCGGCCGGAGCGGCCGGATTAATCAAAGCGAGCCTCGCGCTTTATCACAAGGTCCTTCCACCTACCTTAAAGTGGAAAATCCCGATCCTAAACTGGACATTGAGAACAGCCCCTTTTACCTCAATACGGCACCCCGCCCCTGGTTCAGCACCAAGGGCGAGCCGCGACGCAGCGGCGTGAGCGCTTTTGGATTCGGCGGAAGCAACTTTCATGTCGTCCTTGAAGAGTACCAACCGCCAAAACTGAAATCGCCTGGGACGGCACGGTCGAACTGCTGGCTTTTTCGGGCATCACGCACACCGGTATTTCCGACGAACTGGCCACGATCATCAAGCGGTTCAATGAAACCCCGGACAACGCCTGGGTGGCCGGTTTGGCGAGCCGGTACCGGGAAACATTCAACCTGGACGATCCGTTCCGTTTAGTTGTGGTATTGGACTTGCGGCTTGAACGCGCTGCCATCCAGCAGCAGCTCAAAGCCGCCGTCGATATCGTGGGTACGTCTCGGACCACCCAGGCCCCGCAACAGGGGATCTATTTTTGCGTCGGGGACCCGGAGAGCGGCAAAATTGCATTTCTCTTTCCCGGTCAGGGAAGCCAATATCCCGATATGGCTAAGGATTTAATCTGCCGCGTCCCCGATGCAATGGCCGCCGTAAGCGCCGCCAGCGACAGCATTGAATCAAAAACGCCACTTTGGGCGCACATCTTTCCACAGCCCGCACTTTCCGCTGACCAACGCGGGGCGCAGGCCAATGCCCTAAGACAAACCGATATCGCCCAACCGGCCATTGGTGCGGTCAGTTTGGCCATGTTAACGGTGCTGAATTATTTTGGCGTTAAACCGGACATTACCTGCGGCCACAGTTATGGAGAATTGCCGGCGCTGCATGCCGCCGGTTGGATCGATCGGGAAACGCTCCTCTCCCTCAGTGCTGCGGGGTCGATTGATGGCCGATGCGGGAAAAAACCGGGATGCGGGATCCATGCTGGCGGTCAAAGCACCGATTGCGGAATTGCGCCAGCTGGAAAAAGACCTCGCCGACGTGGTGCTGGCAAACATCAACAGTCCTGAGCAAGGGGTGTTTTCCGGATCGCAAACAGCCATTGAAGCGGCGAAAGACGCCTGCATCCAAAAGGGATACAAATCTGTTCAGCTACCCGTTGCGGCCGCATTCCACAGCCCTCTGGTCGAGGCGGCCCAGGTGCCATTCTCCCAGGCCGTGGCACAAGCAGCCATCACACCGACCGCGACCCCGGTTTATGCCAACGTTAGCGGATTGCCGTACCCGGGCGATTCCCGCGAGGCCGCCGACCTGTTGGGGCGTCAGCTAACCTCACCGGTTCAGTTTCAACCCATTGTCGAGAACCTGTTTTCGGCAGGGGTTCGCACCTTCATTGAGGTGGGGCCCAAATCGGTTCTTTCCGGTCTGGTTCGGGCCACCCTTGCATCGGACGCGATCTGTGTGCTGGCCCTGGACCGTTCGGCAGGAAAATCTTCAGGCATGCTCGACCTCGCCCATGTCCTTGCCCAATTGGCCGTCCTCGCGCCCGGATCGACCTGACCCGCTGGGAAAGTCCATCCTCTGAATCACGGACGCCTAAAATGGTCATTCCCCTTTCGGGAACCAATTACCGGTCGCCCCAAAAACCGAAACCGACATCTTCCTCCCCTCCTCAAGCGACCCCCATTGCGCCAAGGCTGGAGACGAATAACCATCCGCCGAAACAGCAATTACCAGCCAACCGGATGAATACCATGCAAAAACCCAAACAACCTGATACCCCCCAAATGCGATCCATGCCCCGAGCGAATCCTGCTCCTCCGGCAACATCGGCGTATGGGGATTCCCATATGGACGACGCCCTGGCCATTGTTCGCAAGGGCCTCGAGTCGATTCAATCTTTGCATCAGCAGACCGCCCAGGCCCATCAAAAATTCTTGGAAACGCAGGCAATGGCCGGCCGCACCCTCGAAGAGATGATGAAGAGCACCCGGCTCTTTGTTGAATCGACCATGGGCGGGACACCACGGCTGGCCATGCCAAACCTGGCCCCGCGTTCAGAAACGGCGGCAGTACCGGTTGCCGAAGGATTGGAATCCGTCAAACCGGCCGAAGCACCCGTCTTGCCGGCAACGCCCGTGCAGCCATCATCGATTGCCACATCGCTTCAGACGAATCCAGCTGGGGATCAACATCCGGCACCGGCGATGAAAACCGATGCCATCGCGACCACGCTGATCGACATTGTCGCCGAACTGACCGGTTATCCCCAGGAGATGCTGGGACTGGAGATGGATATCGAGGCCGATCTGGGCATCGACTCCATCAAGCGCGTCGAAATCCTCTCCGCCATGGAAGAGCGCATGCCCCACCTGCCCCAGGTCACCCCGGACATGGTCGGAACCCTTAAAACCCTCGGTCAGATCTGCGACTTTCTTTCGGCCGGCACGCCTTCTGCGGCAACACCGCCCTCGGGGGCGACGACCAAGCCGGCAGTGGCGCCATCCGCTTCCGCCGATACCACGGCCATTCAGCAAACCCTGATCGACATTGTCGCCGAGCTGACCGGTTATCCCCAGGAGATGCTGGGACTGGAGATGGATATCGAGGCCGATTTGGGTATCGATTCCATCAAGCGTGTCGAAATCCTCTCCGCCATGGAAGAGCGCATGCCCCACCTGCCCCAGGTCACCCCGGACATGGTCGGAACCCTTAAAACCCTCGGTCAGATCTGCGACTTTCTTTCGGCCGGAGCACCTTCGGCGGCGCCGGCCACCAAGCCGGCAGCGGCGCCATCCGCTTCCGCCGATACCACGGCCATTCATCAAACCCTGATCGACATTGTCGCCGAGCTGACCGGTTATCCCCAGGAAATGCTGGGGCTGGAGATGGATATCGAGGCCGATCTGGGCATCGATTCCATCAAGCGCGTCGAAATCCTCTCCGCCATGGAAGAGCGCATGCCCCAACTGCCCCAGGTCACCCCGGACATGGTCGGGACCCTCAAAACCCTCGGCCAGATCTGCGATTTCCTGGCGGGTGGTCACGCGGCTGCTGCGTTGGACAACGGGCCGCCGTCCGTTGTTCCTCCACCTGAATCGCCTTGCGGCCAAGGCTCATCGGATTGCGTCATCCCCCGTGAGGTCGTTGATGTCATCAGGGTATCCAAACCTGCCGGAAGGCCGATAGGCTTGGCAGCCAACCGAAATCTGGTGGTGGTCCACAAGGCCGCTCCCCTGGCCCAGGCATTGGTGGCTCACTTCAAAGCCAATGGCGTATCGGCGCGTTCGATGACCCCGGATGAAATCACCGGTCCTGAAACCTTCACCGGTTCGGCCGGCGTGCTCCTTTGCTCGGATGTCGATCCTGAAACGGCATTTATCGCCGCCAAGCATGCCGCCGCCGAACTCGATCAAGCCGCAAGCGAGGGCGATGCCCTGTTTGCATCCGTCAGTCAAATGGATGGCGCCTTCGGTTTTAGCGGAAATCTTTTTTCCGATCCGGAACAAGGAGCCCTCGGCGGCCTGGTGAAAACCGCCGCCCTCGAGTGGGAAAAGGTCATTTGCCGAACCATCGATTTATCGCCGGATATTCCTGATATCGATACGGCCGCTCGCCTGGTGGTTGAAGAACTGCTGACGGTCACCAAAGGGGACCCCACGGAAGTCGGGCTATCCGGCCAACATCGGTTGACACTCTTTCCCGTTCCGGCCGAGGTCGTTGAAGGCGACATACATTTGGAAAAAAATGATGTCGTGGTGGTCACCGGCGGGGCGCGGGGCGTCACGGCCGCCTGTGGTCTGGCCCTGGCCCGTTCCAACCCTGTGACCCTGGCGCTGATCGGGCGTTCGGCACCGCCCGTCGACGTTCCCGCCTGGCTGGATGGCATTGAAGAACCGGCGGCCATGAAAAAAGCCATCGCGGCCAATGGCTTTGCCGGAACACGGCCGACCCCCAAGGATCTGGAGGCCGTTTACCGCTCCTATTCCGCCAGCCGGGCTATCACCCGCGCCTTGGATGCCTTGAAGGCGACTGGCGTGCGGGCCGCGTATTTCAGTGCGGATGTCACCGATGCCGCAAGCATCAAAAAAACCATCGCGGCGATCCGCAGCCAGATGGGCCCCATCCGGGGACTGATTCATGGTGCCGGTGTGCTCCACGATCGGTTGATTCGCGATAAAACCGTGGATCAATTCCGCGAGGTCTATGCCACTAAAGTCGATGGGTTGAAAAATGTGCTGGCCGCCATGGAATCGGATGATCTCCGCCATCTGGTGATTTTCTCTTCGGTCAGTGCCCGTACGGGGAATATCGGACAATGTGACTATGCCATGGCCAATGAAGTGCTCAACAAGCTGGCCCGCCGGGAAGCGTTGCGGCGCGGTCATTGCCATGTCACGGCCATCAACTGGGGGCCGTGGGATGGCGGCATGGTGACATCGTCCCTGAAAAAGGCCTTTGCCGACAAACAGATCGACCTGATTCCACTGGATGTGGGCGCCGCCATGATGGTGGCGGAGATGAAAAATGCCGATCCACGTCCGGTGGAAGTGATCATCGGCAGCATGCTGACCACCGAGAGCACCGCATCGACGGATTCCCTGGCCTTGCTGGAACGGCGGGAAGTCAACTTGAAACGTTATCCCGTGCTGTCGTCCCACATTATCGATGGCCGGCCGGTGGTGCCCTTTGCGTTGATATCCGAATGGATCGGTCATGGTGCCCTTAAGGGCAACCCCGGTTATTGTTTGCACGGGATCGATGATTTCCGGCTGCTTAGCGGTATCCGTGTTGAAACGGGAGATAAGTTGGTGCGCCTGATGGCCGGCAAGGCCCAAGCAACGGAGGGTGCCTGGCAGGTTGACGTGGAACTGCGCAATGGTGTGAAACACGGCAAGGATGTGATCCATTCCCGGGCCAAAGCCCTTCTGGTGGATCATCTTCCCGCAGCGCCGCCCTTTAAGGCCAATGGCAATAATGGCAGCCGGCCCTATCCCCATCCGTTGGATACCATTTACGGCGATATCCTTTTCCACGGTGACCAATTGCGGGCCATCCAATCCATCGACGCCTATTCCGATCACGGCATGACGGCCCGCCTGATTGCCGCCCCAACACCGGAAACCTGGATGGAGGACCCCATCCGCGAACACTGGAACGCCGATCCCATGGTTCTGGACGGCGCTTTTCAGATGGCCATTTTATGGTGTTTTGATCAGACCGGCAGTGTCTGCCTGCCCAGCTATGCCAGAGCCTACCGGCAGTATCGACCGTCGTTCCCGCAAAGCGGTGTCAGCGCCGTGATGACCGTCACGGCCCATCACCATCGCAAAATGGTGGCCGACTTCACCTTCCTGGATGAAGCGGGCCAGGTGGTGGCCACCCTGGAAGGTTACGAAGCCACGGTGGACGCGAACCTCATCCATGCCTTTCGCAACAACGGGATGTCCCCTGCTGTCAAAGGAGACCCGGCATGATTACCTTGCCCATTAAAAACCGTTCCGAAACCTATTCCGTCCAGCCGACCAAGCTGATCGCCTTGGGGTTAAACTATCGTGCCCACATTGCCGAAAGTGTCTCGGTCAAGGTCAAGGGATTCACCGACGAAATCCCTTCCGAGCCGGTGCTTTTTCCCAAGACACCCAATGTGTTGATCGGTCCGGATGACACCATCGTGATTCCACGCTTCCTCAAATCCTATGGATTCAGAAATCCGCGCACCGATTATGAAGCCGAACTGGCACTGATTATCGGCCAACGCTGCAAAAACGTTCCGCAGGAAAAAGCCCTCGATCAAATTCTCGGTTACACCTGCATGAACGACGTCAGTCAGCGGAATCTTCAGAACGGGGACCGCTCCGGCTGGTACCGCGGTAAATCCCTGGACACCTTCGGTCCCATCGGCCCGCAGGTCGTTCTGCCCCAGGATCTTCACGACCCGCATCACCTGGACATTCGCTGCCGGCTCAATGGGAAGACCGTTCAGGAAAGCAACACCAGCCAGATGATCTTCAAGATTCCCGAGATTATCGCCTTTGTCTCAAAAAATTTCACCCTGATGCCAGGGGATATCATCCTCACGGGCACGCCGTCGGGCGTGGGGCCCTTGAGCCATGGTGACGTGGTGGAAGTGGAGATCGAGGGGATTGGTGTATTGAAAAACCACGTGGTTGACGAAACGGTTTGATGCTTATTTGAGGTTTAACGGATTCGTAAAAAGCCCGATATCGGCGTTACGCTTCATCCCTCGTCACTGCGGAGTACGCAAAAGTACGCTTCATTCCTCGGGATTCGCAAGCCTTGATCTCGGGCTTTTTACGAATCCGTCTGAAATGCAACTTTTTACGAGTCTATCAGGTTTAAGAGCCTGAGAAAGGGCGGGGAAATCCCGCCCTTTTTTTGTGACGACTACAATTCCAATGGCGTTACGGAGTTGACCATGTTCGCCGAACGCAGGGTGTCGAGCACCTCGGGCGGGACCGGGGTGTCGGTTTGCAGGAAAATGATGTTGTGATCACCATCCTTGTCCTGCCCCACTTGCATGCGGCCGATGTTGATGTTGTGCTTGCCCAGGGTGGTGCCAATCCCACCGATGGCACCCGGTCGGTCCTGATTGAAGATCAATAAAATATGGCCCTCGGGAACCAGTTCCAGGCGGAAATCATTGATTTTGACCACCTTCAGATCGCTGCGACCGATAATCGTTCCGGCCACCAGGTTCTCACCGGCATCGGTGTTCACGCGCAACGTGATCAAATGGGTGTAATCCTCGGCTTCCGGGATGGTGGACTCGGTGACTTTAATTCCCATCTCGCGGGCAACGCTGGGGGCGTTGACGAAATTGACCGCGTCCTTGACCATGGGGGTCAGCAATCCCTTCAGAACCGCCGTCGAGACCGGCGCCATATCCATTCCCTTGAAATCACCGGTATATTCAATAGTCACCGCTTTGACCGGGCCGCTGGCCAATTGGGCCTGCAGGCAGCCCATGCGATCGCCCACCTGCATATAGGGGCCGATTTTCTTCAGAAGGTCGCCAGCCACCGAGGGGACATTCACCGCATTGACGACCGTACCGTCGATCAGATAGTCGATGATCTGGTGGGCAACGGCAACGGCCACGTTGGTTTGGGCCTCCCGGGTTGATGCGCCCAGGTGGGGGGTACAGATCAAACGATCCATTTCGACCAGGCGACACTCGCCCGGCGGTTCGGTTTCAAAGACGTCCAGGGCCGCGCCGGCCACCTTTCCCGATTGAATGGCTGCTTGCAGATCATCTTCATCCACAATGCCCCCCCGGGCGCAATTGACGATCATCACGCCATCCTTCATTTTATCAAAGGCCGCCTTATTCAATAGGCCGGTGGTTTCCTTCAGCTTGGGCACATGAACGGTGATATAATCGGCGCGCGCATAGAGTTCATCCAGGGTGACGCTTTCAAAACCGGATTTCTCGATCTGTTCCGGCGTGACGAATGGATCGTAAACCACCACTTGCATGCGCAATCCCTTGGCCCGGTCGGCAACGATGGAGCCAATTTTGCCGAACCCCACCACACCCAGGATTTTGTTGTATACTTCCCGCCCCTGCAGTTTTTTCTTGTCCCAGCGGCCGGCTTTCAGGGACAGGGTGCCCTGGGGGATGTTGCGCGTAAGGGCCATCATCATGGCGATGGCATGTTCGGCCGTGGTTACCACATTGCCGGTGGGGGTATTCATGACCACCACCCCGCGTTTGGTGGCGGCAGGGATATCCACGTTATCCAAGCCGATCCCGGCACGTCCGACCACTTTCAGTTTCTTGCCGGCCGCCAGTATCTCCTCGGTCACCTTGGTGGCACTGCGAATCACCAAGCATCGTAATCGCCGATAATCGCCTTCAGCTCCTGGGGAGCCAAGCCTGTCTTGACCTCAACGTCAATGCCCGCCTGATCGCGGAAGATCTGAATCCCGGCATCACCGAGGGCATCGCTGACCAACACCTTGAACATCTGTTTCTCCTCCTTCCCATCCACGGGTTCGCTATTTTGGGTCGATCGTCCCGAACCCGGTATTCTTCATTGATTTTCGATGGAAAGTCAAGCCGCAAGGCTGAAAATGCGTATTTCATCAAATCTGATTTTATTTTTGTTTACCGATCGTTATGGATTGTTTTGGGTACAAACAGGAAGTCCTTGGCCCCGGAATTGACGATTTCATCAATTTGACGACGAATCCGGGGAGGCATCGCCGCGGAAAAGCGTGAGCAGCCAGCCCACGGCAACCCAGGCGGCACCCGCCAGCATGGCATCATGAAAGGCTTGCAGGAATGCCGGTTTCAACATCGGCGTATACAAAGTCGCATTGGCGCCGTGGCTGAGGCGGCTGAAGGCATGGCTGAAAATCCCGCCTGAGAGCGCCACACCGATAACCATGCCGAAATTCCGTGCCGCGGCGATCGTGCCCGACGCGATTCCCCTTTTTTGCGCACTGACCGATCCCATGGCCGATGCATTGTAAGCCGGCAAAAAATGGCCACACCGGCACCGGCAAGGCACAGACGCCAAATCTCCGGTAAAAGTCCGGTGGAGGGGAAAAGGTCGGTGAAGGTGATCAATGCCGTGGTCAGCATGCCCATGCCGGCAAAGCAGAGCACCCGGGATCCGATCCGATCGGACAGCCATCCGGACAACGGACTCAAAAAGAAAAGGAACACGAACGGCACCATCATCAGGTAACCGGCGGCCTGGGCGCTGAGTCCGGCCGGTCGCATCAGGTAAAAGGGCATGAGAAACATAATGCTGAAGAGGCCTGAAAAAAGGATCACCGCACAGATGACGGATAGGATGAAAAAGCGGTTTTTTAAAATCCCGCCATCAATGATCGGATAGGAACACTTGCGTTCCGCCCGAACCAAAAGAAGCAATCCGGCAATGGCCGCAACCGCCAGGGCAAGCATGCGATAGGAACTGAGCGGCCACTTGTTCACATGCAGCATCCACGCCATCCAGCTGAACAGGAAAACCACCAGAAAAGCGGCGCCGAATCCGTCAAAAGGCTCTCCGGTGGCCACGTCGCAGCCGTACGATGAAGAATTCGGCGGGCGGCGAAGACCGCAACGATACCGATGGGAATGTTCAGCAAGAAAATGAACCGCCAAGAAAGATGGGCCAGAATCAGTCCGCCGAGTGCCGGTCCGGCCGTCAGGCCGCTGGCCACGACGGTCGCCACCAATCCGAGGGCCTGCCCCCGTTCCCTGACCGGAAAGGTATCCACCACCAGAGCCGGTGAACAGGCCATGATCATTGCCGCGCCAAGTCCCTGGAACGAACGGGCCAGAACCAACTGCCAGGCCTGCCCGGCAGCGGCGCAGAACATCGAGCCCAAGGTGAATCCGATGAATCCGTAACAATAGACCCAGCGCCGGCCCTTGATGTCGGAAAGGCGACCGCACGCCAGCAGGGTGGAAGAGATGGTCAACAGATAAATGACCACGATCCATTGGATGGTTTCAAAGGGGGCGTGGAGCTCTTCCATGATGACCGGCAGGGCAATATTGACGATGCTGCTGTCCATGGTGGTCATGAAGACACCGGTGGCGACCAGCATGAAGGAAATCCATTTGTTGTTGTTCATTGCGCGCGCATTCTCGGTTTCTTTTGACGGCTTCGGAAAAAACCCAATCTCGGCGTTATCCTAAGGTGGACACTTAATAGATGGGCACTCAATACCATGTGACCAGGATTGAAAAAAAGCGGATTTTATGAAAGAGATGCATGTTCTTCATCAAACTATCGCAAACCATTAGGGGAGCCCTCTTCCGATGATCACCGAGCATAACGTTCATTTTGGGAATGCCGCCAATATGAAGGCCTTGGCTGACGCAAGCGTTCATCTGATTGTCACCTCTCCCCCTACCCGATGATCGAGATGTGGGATTCCCTGTTTCGCCAAAATTCCGCCGTCGACAAGGCCATGAAAGCCGCCGATGGCCCAAGGGCCTTCGAACGGATGCACCGCCAACTGGACAAGGTATGGGCGGAGATCAAGCGCGTCCTGATCCCCGGCGGTATTGCCTGCATCAACATCGGTGACGCCACCCGCACCCTTAAGGATGAATTCGCGCTTTATTCCAATCACAGCCGTATTCTCAACCAGATGCTCGGAATCGGCTTTACCAATCTCCCCAACATTCTGTGGCGCAAACAAACCAATGCCCCCAACAAATTCATGGGTTCGGGCATGATGCCCCCCGGTGCCTATGTGACGCTCGAGCATGAATATATTCTGATCTTCCGCAAAGGCGGCAAACGGCCGTTCCTCAAGCCCAGTGAGAAGGTCAACCGACGGCAGAGTGCCTTTTTCTGGGAAGAGCGCAACCATTGGTTTTCGGATGTCTGGATGGATCTGAAGGGCACGCGGCAGAAAACCGGGGACAAGCAACTGCGGGCACGCAGCGGCGCATATCCCTTTGAGCTGGCCTACCGTTTGATCAGCATGTTTTCGGTGATGAACGATACGGTGCTCGACCCTTTCCTCGGCACCGGGACCACCATCATGGCTGCCATGGTGGCCGGTCGTAACAGCGCGGGATATGAATTGGACAAGGCGTTTCAACCCCTTATCGCGGAAAGCGGCAACCAGGTCGTCAACCTGGGCCGGCAACGTATTGCTGAACGGATTAAAGATCACCAACAATTTATCCGTGATCGCCAGGCGGCCGGCAAGCCGATCAAGTACACTAATTCGGTCTACGATTTCCCGGTGATCACACGGCAGGAAACAGAGCTGATGATTCTTCTGCCCCATCAGGTTCAGGAGACCCGCAAGAACCATTTCACGGTCTCCTATGAGACGCCGCAAGCGGCCCTTACCGACATCACCGCCCCCGCGGTAACATCACCACCCGCCGAACAGCCTGAAAAAAGCGGCCAGCTCAATCTTTTCGATTAAGGCGTCTTCTCTATAGCTTGCCATTGAGCCGGTAAATGAAGGCCAGGACTTCGGCAACCGCGCGGTAAAGTTCGGCCGGGATTTGCGCTTCCAGTTCCAGGGCTTCCAAGACGTTTGCCAGGTTGCGGTCCTCATACAAGGGAACGTCGTTTTGCTGGGCCAGCGCGATGATCTGCTCGGCAATAAACCCCTTGCCTTTGGCAACCACCCGGGGCGCCATGCTTTTGGCCTGATCATAATGCAGGGCCGCCGCCTTTCGAATATGCCGGTCGTTCATGCGTTGACATCCAATTGCCGACGGACGGCGGGAAGCAGATCCTCGCCGTCAAATGCGTCGATTTTCTTCTCGCTGACCACCACGCTGACGGCAACGGTGTTGAAGGTGTCATGGAGCATCGTCTTGATTTGGTGATGCACGGCTTCAATGGTCGATTTGACATCGGCGTCTTTTACAAAAAAGGTAATGTTCAGATCCTTTCCCACCATCCACAAGTCGCTGCGCAGGGTTCCCAAGCGATCCATTTCCAGAAGCAGGGATACCCTGGGCGGTTTGGCTTCTTCATCTTTGTTTTTTTTCGCGTAATAGACTTTCAAGCGCGCATTCTGCTTTGGATCGGCCAAATGGAGCAGGTGCGAGAATGCCTGGAAGACATCCGCCGAGGCCGGCCTCTCGGTAGCGGCCTGCTGTTGCTGCTCGATGTTGGTCAGGGTCCGATCGACCACGCTCCGCAGGGTTTCAAGCATCGCCCGATCCGGGTTCTGTGTTTTTTCGGTCTGGGCTTCAAGAAACTGCTTTAACACCAAAAGGTTCGGCTTGAGATCGGTATCGATCAAGGCGCGTACCGCCGGATGATCGGCGAGCTGGCTCGCCATGGTCGCCGGTGCGCCATCCGGCGGGCCGGGTTGCAGGCTGCGGACAACCGATTCAAGTTTTTTTTCAAAGTAAATACCGGAGTTTTCGATGAAACTCCTGACCTTTTGCATGAGGCTTTCAAGGTTATCACCCGGTGATACCGGACTCAAGATTTGCTGCAGGTTGACCAAGGCAGTCTGGACAGGTGCGGTCTGGACAGCCCCGGAAACATTTGCCCCTTCTGATGGCAAGGACGGGGGTGTTTGCTGGATGTTTTTCCCCAGGCTTTCGATCGCCTGGCGCAGCCCGTCCATTTCTTTTTCCGTGGGCAATACAGCCCTACCTGCGGATGCAGGTGCACCGGCCGACATGGACGGAATCGCGGGTGTCTGTGAGGTGTCGACATTCAAAAAGAGCCCTTGATCGTTCTGAATGACGTTGAGCATCAGGGTCTGGCCCTGATGAACCGGGATGTCAACCTTGGCAAACGCTTGAATCCACCGAAATCCAAAAGCATTTGCCCGTCTTTTTCAAAGCCGGTAACCCGCGCCTGCAAAGTTGTTCCCGGGCTCAGGGCACTCATTGACAGCGAAGCGGCGGATTTGGCGGAAACCATCTCGAAAGGATCGATGGCCAATGGACCCGAGGAGGGATTGTTTTGGGTTTGTCCATCGGTTGGCATCATGAACAACCGCAGGCCCTGTCCGGCCGATTCCACCCCCACTTGAATTTCCTGGCCGGCGGATACCGGTAGCGGCAAGCGTGCATAGGCGCTAAATCGTCCAAAGGCGATCAATGCATCACGGCCGTTTTGCACCTCCAGAACCTGGGCGGAAAAACGATCGCCGGCCCGCAAGATCGCCTGGCGTTCGTCGGCCGAAGCGGATTCGCGGGAAGGCAGTGGCAAAGGAAGGGTTGATATCTCCATGATGGGTGCTTTCGATCAGCCGATACGGGCCCGATAAACGGTGATGGTTTGCATTTCCACAACTATATCGAACCGTGTCCGCAAGAACTCAAGATAGGGGCTGGTCGATGCCGGCCGCTGGTTGATGCTTTTTACCGAAATTCGCGATAGCGGCTCAATGCGGCGCCCCAGCAGATGATCGAAAAGCCCAAAACAATCCATCAAGCGCGGATGGTCGGGTGGCAGATGAATCGTCAGTTCCATTCCCTGCCGCCGGGAGACCATGGCCAACCGGCTGCCCCAATAAACCAGATGGGTTCCGGCAACGCGTTGGGGCAAGGGATCGGCAAGGTCATGGATTCCCAGACCACATAAGGATGCCGGATCCTGGGCATTGATCCAAAAGACGGTCTCTTCCGGTAATGGCTGGCGCAATAATCGCCACATGGGCTGGGAAACAAACTGGATCCCCTCAATACCACTGAAAAAACAGCCCCCAACGATCTCTCCGGCCAGTTCCATCAGCCGTAGGGTTTGGAAAACCGCTGCCCACTGAAAGGCGAGTGATTCCCTGGCCAGCAATTGACGAAAAAGAATGCCGTAACGGCCTAAAAGCAAGCGCGCCCGGTCTTTGATCAGCTCCTGCGTCTCCATGGCGCCATCGGGAGGAGAGGGAAATGGAATCAAATGCCAGTTCCCAATGGCACGGATCATTCGTGCCGGCCCCGGTCGACGTCGATGCCTGCGGGATCCGGTTTGCCGGGCCGCAACAGGCGAGGAAGGTGCCATGGTCGCAGTTGCCTGCCCCGAATTTTTTCTCTGATAAAGGATGCGTCTCAGGGCCATCAGGGTGTCATTGGTCACCCGGCCCTGCCACACGGCATCCCACAATTCCGCCAGAACCGTTTGGGCCGGCCGGGGCGGATCGCCCAACAAAGCGACCAATGAGTAGCGTCCCGATGGATCGGGAAACAGGTCTTGGCCGGGACCATGTCCCTCTACTTGGACTGTCGTCGTATCATCTGCGATCAAATCAAGGTCCGCTTCGTTGCAGAAGGTGATTTGCCGTCCATCGGCCCCGATCCACATCATTTCCGAGGATTGGATCAACAAATCCATTTCCCGGGGATCAAAGGGCGTCAGACGCGCCGGCAGGACCTCCGTCTCCCACAAGCGGGCAGGAAGAAACAAGCCGGTCAGACGATCCAGGCATTCGGATAACGCGTCGGGTGAAGAAGGCTTGTGAGGTGCAGTCAGCCCTTGAAAATGGGCCAGGGTTAAAGCGAGCCGCTGGGCCGGCAGGGTTTCAATGGCGTTCATCCGTTGGCGCCGGGCCATGCGCAGCAGGATATCGAAGTTATCGGCATCGCACACCCGCGACCCGTTTTGCCCGTCAATGACCACATCGACAACCAAGGCCCGCCGGTCGGTGAGATCGGCCAGCAGATCCGAAAGTGTTGATGCGTCCATGCTCAGAGACCGGCAAATCCATTTTTCATCCACCGGGCCATAATAGCGCAGCCACTGCCCCAGTACCTCGGCGTTATCCAGGGCGGCGGATACATCGTCATGATCGGACGCAGATTGCGGTCGCCCTTTCAAATCCATCCACAAAACGGTATCGACGTCATCGTAGAGCGCATGATGGATACCGTTGGCCATCTCTCTGGCGAGAACCAGATCACCGGTCGGTCCGCTATCTTGACATGGCCTGAAGCGGATCAGCTTTTCTTCGATGGGCATCAGCAGATCATCTTCAAGCAGCCCGCTATCGGCGGCACAATGGCTTAGCAAGCGCTGCCACTCCGTTAACGGGATCATGAGGCGCTCTTGCACCCAGGCCAATAGTTCCAGGGGAGTATCCGGTGCGTAGCCGGCGGCCAGACGCTGCCGTTTCTCTTCAAAAATCGCCACCACCGAGGCATCCAATGCCGGCCGATATGTCGGGCTGCCGGCCAGTTGGTTGATAAGCTCCCGGGAAAGATCGCTTTGCACCCGCCCTTGTTGCCGGTCGTCGGCATACATCCACTGATTGATCGGCCGCCACGAACCGGATCGGGCCATGGGGCTCGGGAAACGGGTATGCACCTGGGATACACTGATGCGGCCGGTTTCCATTTCGTGCAACAGACCGGATAGGGCCGGCAGATCGAAATCGTCCCGCAAGCAGGATCGCCAAGCCTCCAACAGAATCGGGAAGTCCGTGAAACGGCCCACGGCTTCCAGCAGGCGTTGTGATTGTTGCCGGCTGAGCCACAGGGGCATTCGCTGGTTGATTTTTTGGCGGGGCAACAACAGTGCCCGCGCGGCGCACTCACGAAAACGGGCGCCAAAACGGCCGGAGGCTCAAGGGATGCTTTGATCAAGGCATCCATGTCGGCAGCCGGCACCAGCTCCATGATCGGATCGGCGACGCTTGCCTTGGCGATGAAAAGGTAAATGGCGTCATTGGTGGGAAAAAGGGTGGGCCGCTGTAGGTAGCGTTTTTCCCAGACCGTGGCCAACGCCAGTGCGAAGGGGCGGTTGACGCGCCCGCCCCAGAAGGTATGGATGACCAGTTGCCAGGATCCGGCCGGCCCATTGACTGCGGGACTGACCTCGACGACCACATGGTGACGATGGGGTAACGCACAACCCGTATGCTCGATCTGGCGCCTCAGAAAATCCGCCAAGAAAACGGCACTGGGGCTATCCAGTCCGGCCTGCCGCAACCATTCATCCACGGGTTCGCTCCGTTCCGCCCGATTCTGGATCTCTTCCAGCAGGATCCCGATTTTTTCGGCCAAATGAAAATCACGGTCCACTTCTTCAGCCCGCCAGAAGGGAGGTGCCGATGTCTTTGCGCCGGCTGGCAGCACAAAAACCGCGTTGCGGGTAATCCGCTGGATGCGCCAGTTTTGGGTGCCCAGGGTAAAAACCTGCCCCGTTCTGGCCTCCCAGACGAACTCCTCGTCCAATTCGCCAATACGTGCACCGCTCGTTTCATGGCGCAGAGCGAAATAGCCCCGGTCGGGAATCACGCCGCCGGCGGCGTAGACGGCGAGCAAGGCGCCTTTTCTGGCACTGACCGTATTGCTCAGCCGGTCGATGATAACCCGGGCCGACAGCGTGGGGATGCGGGTAGTGGCGTATCTGCCGGCCAGCATCTCGATGACCAGATCAAAATGGCGACGGCTCAGACGATGAAAAGGTGCCGTGGTGCGCAGTTCGCAAAACAGACGGTCGATGTCCCACGGCGCCATCCCGATCATGGATACCAGCACCTGCGCGAGAACATCCAAGGGTGCGTCAATGAATTGCAACGGCTCCAGCTCACGTGTCAGTACCGCCTTGGCCAAGGCCGTGGCAATGATCCCATCAACGGCGTGCGTGGCGAAGAATGTGGCCCGGCTATGCTTCCCACGCCGTGCCCCGAACGTCCGATTCGCTGAATGGTCGAACTGACCGACGGAGGTGACTGAACCAGAATCACCTGATCCAGCGTACCGATATCGATTCCCAACTCGAGCGAGGCGGTGGCAATGATGGCTTTGAGTTCACCCCTTTTCAGGCGTTGCTCCACGTCCAGGCGCAGCTGCCGCGAAAGGGATCCATGGTGCGCATAGGCGATGGGTGTTTGCCGGCCGGCATTGATCAAGTAGGTCAACTTCTCACAAAGTCGCCGGGAATTGGTAAAGACCAGCGTCGAGCGACAGGCGGCAATGGATTGGCGCAGATGATCGGCCAAGTCGTTCCACAGGTCGACATCGCCAGACTTCATCGTGACGGCCTTGGGCATTCGGATCGCAATCCTATCCCCGGCGGTTTCAGCGGACTGGCAAAGTCGGATCGGGCGTTGCACGTACACGGGATCCGAAGGATCTCCCTCAAGACGGTAGCCACTCACGAAATCGGCCACCACCTTTATCGGCTTGACCGTGGCCGACAGGGCGATGCGTTGGAACTCACCGCACAAAGGAACCAGGCGATCCACCGCCGACATCAGCAGGCTGCCGCGTTTAGTGGCCACCACGGCATGAATTTCATCCAGAATGACCACACGGATACCTGTCAAAACGGACAGACCGCCATGAGAAGAGAGCAGCAGGTGGAGGCTTTCCGGCGTTGTAATCAGGATCTGTGGCGGTTGCCGGAGCATTTTGCGACGTTCGTTGGCCGGGGTGTCTCCGCTACGCGTGGCCACCCGGATGTCCGGAAAGGGCACCCCCTCGGCCTCGAATAACCGGCGGATCTGCGCCAGGGGTCGAATCAGATTCTGTCTCACATCGTTATTCAGCGCCTTTAACGGGGAGATGTAAAGAATCCGGGGGCCATCGCCATCATGGCTTTCTCGGATAAGGCGATCCAGGGCACACAAAAAGGCGGCCAGGGTTTTCCCGCTGCCGGTGGGTGCCGTCAGCAAGACATGGTCGCCATTGGCAATCCGGGGCCAAGCCGTCTTTTGGATGGGTGTGGGATCACCGATTCGCTGGTGAAACCAGCGCGTCACCAAGGGATGAAAGGCATATGGATCATCGGGTATTTGCATGAAATCGTCGTGATGTCTTCGCCGTCAGCGAGCACCTCCCTAAAAATGGATAAGACGCCCAACCGCCATTGGGCAATGGATACAGGGCATCGTTGCCGGTTTGCCTAATGCAATCGCTTATGTTAGGTATCATGATTCGACCCGTTACCGCTATCATGAAGGATTGACATGATTTCAGGGATTCAGGAAATCCTGCTCATTCTGCTCATCATCCTGGGACTTTTTCTGGTTCCCAGGATCACAGCCAGGCGCCGTCTGCCACAGCAAATGGCCGCAAGAAGGATTCCCGCGGCCGTGCTTTCGCGGTCACTGCGCTTGGGCATTTTCCTGTCCCTGATCTGGCTTGCCGGATGCGCCATCGGGTTGAAGCCGTGGCAACATGATCTAACACCGTTCATCATCGTGGGGATTGGACCCGTCGTCCTGGGATGGGGGATCAAGTGGGTTCTTGCCGGAAAGAAAAACGCGCGCTAAAGTAGCGTTTGTCTCACAAACCGTGATGAATACCGATTACCTGTGAAATTATGCGAGGTCTTTTATGACACATGAAGATGCCGGCCATTATGCAGCCAAACACCCGGAGGAGAAGATCGACCCGGCCATTGCCGACGCCATTGCCGCCAAGGAAAAGGAGGGGCGCATCACTTGCGCCGCTGCCCACGCCATTGCGAAAAAGTTGAACCGCTCCCCCCAGGTGGTGGGAATCAATATCGATCTTTTGGAAAAACGCATCCGCCGATGCCAGTTAGGGCTTTTCGGCTATGGGGTGAAGAAGAAAAGAGCGGTCAAACCCGCCGTGATTGTGTCGGAACCGCTCCAGGCCGCCATCCGCAAGGCCATGGTGGGGGATCGCATCACCTGCGCCGCCGCCTGGAACCTGGCCAAGGAAATGGGCCTGACCAAGCTGGAGGTCTCATCGGCCTGCGAGGCCATGGAGATCAAAGTGTCAACCTGCCAATTGGGTGCATTTAAATAGTGCCCATCCAGATTCCTGCATTCACGTTTTCATGATTCCCTGGAGATAACGGAAAAGATGGCGCGCCGATCGTGCCGGCGCATCCTCTTTTCCGCGTTCTTTGCGTGCGTTGCGCACCAACTGGCTGAGACGCTGACGATCGGCATCGGGATAATCTTCCAGTATTTCAGCCATTAGGGCATCATCTCCGTCGATGAGGCGGTCTCGCCAGGCTTCGAGGCGGTGAAACGCCTGGGTCTGGCGATAGGCACCCTGCTCAATATCCATCAGCGCCTGTTCGATCGGTTCCACATCGACGCTCCGCATCAGCGTACCGACATACTGCATCTGGCGTCGTCGGGCACCGTGAGAACGCATGCTTTGGCATCCAGGAGCGCTTCCATCAAATCCGACGGCAATGCCATACGCCCCAGTTGCACTTCCGAAAGGGTGGTCAGTCGCTCACCGATCTGTTGAAGCGCCTTGGCCTCTTTTTTCTTTCGTGTACGACTTTTTTCGATTTCCTCAGGCATATCCATGGCAGGCTATCTCCTCGAACGGGAGGCGGGGCCAAGTCAAGACATCGCGGACGTCGTCTGATCGATTGGATCTTCCGGTGGAGCATCCGGAGAGCCCCCCGGCGAATCCATCTCCAAAGGAAGCTGACCGGTGGCGAAAACGCTGACAAGGATCCGAACCAATCGATGGATATGGCGTTTTATCTCCTCGGGAGAACGCCCGGGATAGTTTCTGAAGGCCATGACCACACCCGTGATGGAAGCGTAAATCGCATGGGTCACCAGTCGATTGCCCGGATGGTTCACTTTGTCCAACAAATCCAGGAAATGACGTTGCATTTCATTGAAGCGGGCCATCGCCTTGGGCTGGATCCGGCCGGTAATCATGAAGTGCCCCATCATCTGAAACACGGAGCTGTTCTCAATGAGATAGTCGACACTGCGCAGGGCCAGTTCATCAAGCGTCATTCGCCCAGCCTTGATATTATCTTCGAAAAGCGCCTCGACCGTCTGCATATGTCGAATCAAGGCTTCGATGAAAACATCGTCCCGGCTGGGAAAATAGCGATAGATGGCGGCGGCGGAAATCCCGGCACGCTTGGCGATGTCCCGCATGCCGATTTTGTGAAATTCCTTCTGGCTGAAAAGTTCCATGGCCGCTTCAACGATCAGATTCTTACGTGTCTCGCGCTCCTCTTCTCTCAATTTTTGAAACGTGGACATGCTCGAACTCCTCTACCACCGGGCCGTCGAGATTAACGATGGCTGCAAATAAAAGGTTTTCGGGTTGAAGGAAATTCGTAAATTAACGCAGTTCACATACTTTAACAACTCCTTTTATAAAAAAATCGAACTCGACCGCCGGTGGCCGGCGGTCGTCCATCTGCCGCATAGCGAATGTTCTCGTCAACCCGATACCCGGTCTACCGCCGAATCAGCCGGGCCACCGATTCCACATGAAACGTATGCGGAAACATGTCCACGGGCTGAACCTCGGCCACCTGATAATGTTCCTTGAGGGCCAGCACATCCCTGGCCAGGGTGGCGGGATTACACGATACATAGACGATCTTCGGCGGTGCCATGGCGATCACCTGGTTGACCACGTCCTTGTGCATGCCGGCCCGCGGAGGATCGATCACCAGAAGATCCGGCACCGACGGGATTGCGGTCAGGGTCTCCTTGATATCGCCGAGAATGAAACGGCAGTTCTCAATCCCATTGGTCAGGCAGTTTCGCTGGGCATCGGCAACGGCGCTTTCCACCAATTCGAGACCGATAACCTCCCGCGCATGCGATGCCAGCCAAATGGCAATCGTGCCGGTGCCACAGTAAAGATCAAGGACCGATTCGTTGCCACTGAGCCCCGCGTATCGTTCGACCACCCCGTAAAGGCGCTGCGCGCCGCGTGTATTGGTCTGGAAGAAGGAATTGGCCGAAATATCGAATCGGTAGGGACCAAGATCATCCCGCAGCGTCGGTTCGCCGGCAAGGTGGATCTCCCGTTCTCCGATGGCCACGCCCGAGAGCCGTGCGGTGATATTGTTGACCACGCCGGCCACCTGGGGAAAGCGCTGCATGATCAAATCGGCCAAGGGCTGGACGGCGCCACGGTCTTCGCTGGCCGTCACGATGTTGACCAGCCACCGATCATGGGCAGCCGAATTGCGCAGCACCAGAAAACGCCAGAATCCCTCGTGACTGCGCAATCCGTAAACAGGCTGGCCGGAATTGCGGATGAACTCGCGTGTGGCGCCCAAAATCTGGTTACCCAGATCCGGCTGCAGCAGGCAAGCGCGGATATCGAGCACCTTGTAAAAGGTTCCGGGGACGTGCAAACCCAAGGCGAATTCGTTCAAAGATGAGGATTCCAATTCATGGGGAAGCCACCAACGGCGATCCGAGAAGGAGAACTCCATCTTGTTGCGGTATTCGAAGATCCGTTCCGACGGCAAGATCGCATGGACCGGCGGTTGATCGATCATGCGATGTGGCTCAGGCAATCGGCCACATGCCGTTGTTTAAGCACGATCTGCTGCGCATAGTCGATAAACTGCCATTTGCAGCCACCACAATAGCCGCTGTATGGACAGGGCGGCTCGACCCGCAGGGGAGAAGGCGCTATCATCTCCTGGACCACCGCTTCGGCATAATTGCGTTTCTTGCGTACGATCCGGGCCGCCACCCGGTCTCCGGTGACGGTCCGGTCGATGAAGACGGCAAATCCATCGATTTTGGTCAGTCCCTTTCCACCAAAGGCCACATCGATGACTTCACATTCGACAATCTGTTTTTTTTCAGCGGCATGGAATCAACTTTCTCCACATGCAGGTTTTACCGGTCGATGTTCGACCGGGCCCTCCACATGGTCCATGAGCGGTTGTTTGTCAAGTGGCAACCCATCGGCCAATCGTCTGCGGCCCCGCCGAAAAATCCCCCGCGCGCGGATGACCGTATTATCAGTCAATTCCCGAGGCCCTTTTTTTCTTGCCTAACGCAATGATTTTCATTACTTTAATCCCACTTGACGGAAATAGCCACCCATCCCCGTTAAACGACATGAAAGAATCGGTCCTGATCCGTCACTTCTTTGTTCATTCGAACCATTCCCAGAGCCATCTTCAACCCGAAAAAGGATCTTGCCATGAAAAACACGGACTATGCCAAGCCGCTTCAAATCAAGGGAAAGACATATACCTATTTTGACTTTCCCCAGTATGCCGCCGACAAGGGCATCGCCATTGAAAAGCTGCCCTACTCCATCCGCATCCTGGTGGAGAACCTGCTGCGCAAACTCGATGGTCGGGTGGTCAAGGAAACGGACTTGGCCAATATCGCCGGCTGGCAGAAGCGCTACGATGCCCCTGTCGAGATCCCCTATCATCCGGCGCGCGTCCTCATGCAGGACTTCACCGGGGTACCGGCGGTGGTGGATTTGGCGGCCATGCGTGACGCCGTTAAAACCCTGGGGCAGGATCCGGGACGGGTTAACCCCCTGGTGCCCACCGAGCTGATCGTCGACCATTCCATCCAGGTGGATTGCTATGGTACTGACGACGCGCTGGAGAAAAACGTCGCCCTGGAATACAGCCGCAACAGCGAGCGTTACGAACTGCTCAAATGGGCCCAGAAAAGCTTTGCCAATTTCAAGGTCGTGCCGCCCAACTCGGGGATCTGCCATCAGGTCAACCTGGAAAATTTAGGCCGGGTGGTCATCGAGCAGGCTACCGCTGACCAGACGATCGCCTATCTGGACACGGTGGTGGGCACCGATTCCCACACCCCCATGATCAACGGCATCGGCGTGATGGCTGGGGCGTTGGTGGCATCGAAGCCGAGGCGGTGATGCTCGGGCAGCCCTATTACATGTCCATCCCGGAGGTAATCGGCGTCAAACTGACCGGCAAACTGAAGGAAGGTGTCACGGCCACCGACCTGGTGCTCACCATCACCCAAATGCTGCGCGAGGTCAAGGTGGTGGAAAAGTTCGTCGAGTATTTCGGTCCGGGGATGAAGAGCCTGTCGGTCACCGATCGGGCGACCATCGCCAACATGACCCCCGAATATGGCGCCACGCTGGGTTTTTTCCCCGTGGATGAAAAAACCTGGATTACCTCAATCTTACCGGGCGCGGTGAGCGGGCCCTTTTGGTCGAAGCCTACACCAAGGCCACCGGCATGTTTTATACCGGCGCAGCCGATCCCGAATTTACCCAGGTGGTGGAACTGGATCTTTCCACCGTGGAACCGTCCCTGGCCGGTCCGGCGCGGCCCCAGGACCGGATCTCCCTCGCCGGTATGAAGCGCGCCTATGCCGATATTCTCGGTTGCGCGTACGACCGCGACACCGAAATCAAGCAGATTTCGGCGTTCCATGCGGAATCGGGCAACCAGACCGTACGGGCCAAACAGTGCCAACCGGTGGCCAAACGCCAGTTTGATATGCAGTTGGGGGGTCAGCCCGTGAAAATCGGTGATGGCAACATCGTCATTGCCGCCATCACCTCCTGCACCAACACCTCCAACCCGCATGTGCTCATCGGTGCCGGTTTGATGGCGAAGAATGCCGTCTCCAAGGGACTCAAGGTTCCCCCCTTCGTCAAAACCTCACTGGCGCCGGGATCAAAGGTGGTCATGGATTACCTGGAGGCCGCCGATCTGATGCCCTACTTCAAGGCCCTGGGTTTTCATCTGGCGGCCTTCGGCTGTACCACCTGCATCGGTAATAGCGGCCCGCTGCACCCGGATATCGAAGCGGTCATCAAGGCCAACGATCTCAATGTCGCCGCCGTGCTTTCCGGCAACCGTAATTTCGAAGCCCGCATCCACCAGCACATCAAATCCAATTTCCTGGCATCCCCCATGCTGGTGGTGGCCTTTGCCCTGGCCGGTCGCATGGATATTGACCTGACCCTGGAACCCGTGGGCATCGACCCCAACGGCGAGCCCGTTTACCTGGAAGACCTGTGGCCGGCACACGATCAGATCGACGCCCTGGTCAAGGCCCATGTGAAAAAGGAATTCTACGAAAAGGAATATGCACGCATCTTCGACGGCGATCGTTTCTGGGGGGCGCTGGATATCGCCGAAAGTACCACCTTTGCATGGGATACTGCCTCCACCTACATCAAGAATCCCCCTTACTTCGAGGGCTTTTCCCTTTCGCCGAAGGCGCCCGACAACATCACGGATGCCCGGGCATTCCTGCTCTTGGGCGATTCGGTGACCACGGATCACATCTCACCGGCCGGTGCCATTCCCGAAGCCTATCCGGCGGGCCAGTACCTGATTGAACACGGCGTTTCCAAGACGGATTTCAACTCCTATGGTTCACGGCGCGGCAATCACGAGGTGATGATGCGGGGCACCTTTGGCAACATCCGAATCAAAAACCGCCTGGTGGACCCCAAGCAAGGCAGCTACACGCTGAAATTCCCCGAAAAAAAGGAAATATTCAACTATGATGCCGCCATGGCCTACAAGGCCGAGGGAACGCCCTTGATCGTTTTGGGTGGGAAGGAGTATGGCACCGGTTCCTCCCGCGATTGGGCCGCCAAGGGAACCACCCTTTTGGGCGTCCAGGCCGTCATCGCCGAATCCTACGAACGGATCCATCGCAACAACCTGGTGGGCATGGGGGTCTTGCCATTGATTTTCAGCGATGGTGAAAACGCCCAGAGCCTGGGGCTGGACGGGTCGGAAACCTTTACCATCTCCGGTATCGCCCATATGACGCCGCGCAAACAACTCACCGTGAAGGCAACCAAGGCGGATGGCCGTCAGGTGGAATTCAAGGTCATCTCCCGTCTGGATACGGACGTGGATGTGGAATACTTCGAAAACGGCGGGATTCTGCCTGTGTCATACGTAAAATGCTGGCCGGTTAACGCGGCCCCTGTTCTCCCTTAACGATCCGGATCAGGCGGTTCGGCCCGGCCGGCCGCCTGACGGGTCCAGCAGCCCGGCTCGCTTCTTGACATTCAGCAGGCCGGGGCTGAAATTCAGGTGCATGAGCGACGATCGCATTCCCCGTGCAATAAATACCTTTTCCAGATCATCGAACAACACCGGCCGGTCCGGCCATTTATAATGTCGCGCCTGCTGCCGCAACTGTTCCCATTCTATTTTTAAGTCGGGTTCCGGTTCAAAGACCGTTTGCATGGCCCGGTCGCAAAGGAACATGGCGCAAACCACCGGCCGCACGGTCCAGAGACAGCCGCCATCTCCCAAAAAAACGCAACGATGACCGTTGTTTTCGGCACGCAGAACCGTTTCCAGACGGTCCAGTTGATCCGGTCCGGCGATCAGGGCATTGACCACCGTATCGGCGAAAAACGTGATGATGCCATCCTTGCTGCAACAGGCGCTGGTCCGGCTTTCATAACAGGTTCGGGTACAGACATCATTGAAGTGGCGGCTAAAAAAACGGTCCACGGACCCCCTGAAGGCCATATACGCCTGAATTTGATCAACGAGTTGGCTCCGTTGGGCGTGTAATCGTTGCCGCAACCCGTCTCTCACCATGATCAGGGCATCAAGCTGCTCGCGTTGGTAGTCGTTCATCGTCTCGTCAAGGTTTGACGGATTCGTAAAAAGCCCGATATCGGCGTTACGCGTATCCTTCGTCACTGCGGCGTACGAGAAAGTACGCCTCATTCCTTAAGGATTCGCAAGCTTGATCTCGAGCTTTTTACGAATCCGTCGGAAACCGGCGCAAAAGCCTCTTTTAAGGGGGTAAGGGTCCATTTCCCATCAGAGCTATGGGATCGCATGGGGATTGTCAAGCCGTTCTTCCCGTCAGCACCGACAGCCGTTGAATGGATCATCTTTTTTCTTGACGATCACCCTATTTTCGACGATATGTGAAGCTTTCAAAACGCTCGACATATGGATGTCCGCCTGCAATGTCCAACATGTACCCACCGACCGACCTTCCCAAGGACGTAAACGCAGAACATCTTCGGCCCAGTGGCCCACCCGAGACTGCCGGACCGGCAGGCGCATCGGAACAACTGCTTGAAAAGAATAATGGATTTATTGATCTTCGCCTTTCTGCGGAAATGATCGCGGCACCGGCATTTTTTATTGATCCGGACCTTCATGTCCGTTGGATCGCATCCGACGGCCAGGATTCGTTTTCCCGCATCCTGGCCGACCAGCACACGACCAGCCCAACCGGTAATATCTTCAACCTGCTCACGCAACCGGTGGTTAAAACGGCCATCCACGCTTGGCAGGCCTTCTTCGCCTTTGTCTATAATGTGTTAAAACACTCGACCGACTGCGCCGTCTTCACGGCTGCGACCGGTGCCGTTGAGGAAAAGCCAGCAGCGGTTTATCAAACCGATGGCGATCCTCTTGGCGTGGAAAACGGCTTTTCCGTTAGAAGTGCCGCGGTTTCTTTTGGAGGCGCCGCGTCCACGCCCATGCGGGTATTCGCCTTGGGATTTCCGACCGGCACCCTCTTTCTGATCCGTGCCGATGGTCCCCCGGCCCCGCATCTTCAAGACGGAATGACGGCGCTGCCGGAAAAGGCCACCAGCTCAGCCGAGATGTCCGCCATATGGCAGTTGCCCGTCGGCGCGCTGACCATCCATATCAACAACGCCCAGCGTTTGGCGGAGACCATGCTGCCGGGTGCATTTTTTGATCTGGCAAAATGGATTTGGAAGGTCGCCGATGATAGCGCCCGTTCCCTGGGCGGAAAGCGCGTGGGGATCAACGGGGGGCAAATCCACTACCGATTCTTCGAAAGCGCCGGACGGAACCCCATCTTCAGCGCCATCACCTGTGCCATCCGCCTGACCCGCCACATGATGGCGATTCAGGAAAAATCCGAGGTCGTTCAGGACTGGCCGGAAAAGATCGCACTGCAAATGGGCATCAGCTGCGACCACGAAGATAACACCGTCTTCAACGGCCCGGATGGCATGCCGCCGATGATTCCCGGCGATGCCGTCGATCAGGCATCCACACTGGCCGCCATGGCTGGGAAGGAAGAGGTCTGGATCACCAAAGCCGCCGTCGCCTGTCTTCCCAGCCCCCTTATGGAACAGCTGACGATGGGTATCGAGCGGCAGGGATCTTTTTTTCGAAACGGTTTTGCCCGGGTTTCAGAGCTGCCATGGTCCAGCGCTGGCAGTCCGGTCAAGCCACCCCCAAACGACCTCATGGTCACCCGTATCATTGATATCAAACCATTAACGCCGGAATCACCGGACAAAGAGAAAGCCATACCATGTCAGAAAGCAGTCCGTTAGTCAGGGTTCACGTCAATATCGAAATATCCGCCGCCGCCTTGCAGGCCGTGGTGACCCATTCCAAACAGAAAGCCGCCATGGACAAAGCCGGCGCTCAGCGCATGGACACGGCCGACATGCTCGGCGACCTGATTTCCCGGTTCCTGCAGGAAAAAGACTTTGTGGCCTTTGCCGAGTCCCAGGAAAATTACTGATCAGCCAATAAACGCCCTGTAAAGGGTCAGATCGCCGTCAATGGTATAGCTGCCCGCATTCGCCGGAATCAGGAAACTGTCGCCCTTGCAAATTTCCGATTCACCGGTGTCGGCAAGCTGGATGACACCCTTGCCTGCCGTACAGAGGAGAATCTCCACGCTGCGCCGCGCTGGCGCATGATAGGGATGTTCGGGCGTTGGCTCAAGCACACCCAGGGCGAACTCCGCCGCCGGACAGAGAAACCGGCTTTCCGCCGGCCCCACCAGATTGGCCGCGAGAATGTCCACTCGCGTGGCTTCGAAGCGCACAATACGCAAAAGCTCGTCCAAAGCCACATGCTTGGGGGTCAGGCCACCGCGCAGCACGTTATCGGAATTGGCCATCAGTTCAATCCCCGTCCCCTGCAGGTAGGCGTGCAGTTGGCCAGCGGGCAGGTAAAGCGCTTGGCCGGGTGACAGGCAAATCAGATTAAGCAACGCAGGTGCCAGAATTCCCATGTCGCCGGGATAGGCATCGGCCAGTTTGACCATCCAGCGGTAAACCGGTGACGTGTTCATCAATGCGGCGGCCTTATCGCGCAGGATGCGGGCCATGGCCTGTTTCTCGTCACCAAGGGACATTACCGCCTCGAAAAACGCTCGCAGGCCGTGGCCTTGGCGATCCTGTTTCAAGCCGGTCAGTTCCACCGCTGCCGGGGAAGGCCACACCGGCGCCAACAGCTCGGCCGCCAGCCGTGGGTGGCGAAACCCGTTCAAGGCCCAGAAGGGCGTCAGGGCACAGATAATTTCCGGCTTATGATTCTCATCCCGGTAGTTTCGCTCTGGCGCATCCATGGCGATCCCCTGCTGATTTTCCCGCGCAAACCCTTCGCGGGCCTGTTCGGCATTGGGGTGGGCCTGAATGGAGAGCGGGCTGGCGACGGCCAGGACCTTGAACAAAAAAGGGAAGTTGCCCCCGAACTGGCGATACACGGCCTCGCCAAGGATCGCTTCAGGTTGTTGGTCGATCAAGGTTTGCAGCGAGATGGCATCACCATCGACAAGCACCTTGGATGGCCCTTTGGGGTGGGTTCCCATCCACATTTCGGCCTGGGGTTTGGCTGATGGCAAGGGCTGCCCGAGAAGGTCGGCGATGGCGGTGGTCGATCCCCAGGCATAGGGTTGGATAACGTTTTGCAGACGATAAATCGGCATGACGGACACAATTATTCCTTTCTACAAAGGGGTGGTTTACGAATTCGGGTTGGCTTGGTATAGAGACGCATCGTCAAGAAAGGACACATGTTCCTCAAGGTTAATGAAATCTTTTACAGCATTCAAGGCGAATCCGTCCATGCCGGACGGCCCTGTGTGTTTGTGCGTCTCACCGGCTGCAACTTGCGCTGCCGCTATTGTGACACGCGCTACGCCTACTATGAGGGCACGGAGTACCCGATATCGCAGATTCTCGAACAAGTGGCATCCTTTGGCTGCCGGCTGGTCGCCTTGACCGGGGGTGAGCCGCTGCTCCAGGAAGCGGCTCCGCAATTGGGCCGGCACCTGCTCGACAGCGGTTATACCCTGCTCATGGAGACCAACGGTTCACTGGATATCGATCGCATGGATCGTCGCTGCAGCCGGGTCATGGATATCAAATGTCCCTCCAGCGGTGAGCAGCATCGCAACGATCCGGGTAACATTGAACGCCTGACCGCCAACGACCAGGTCAAATTCGTCATCGGCGATGAAGCCGACTACCGCTTCGCCAAAAAAATCCTGCCGACCCTGCCGACGCATTTACCGTCGGCGCGGATTCTTTTTTCCCCCATCATCGGCCGGCTTCCCGCCGCCCGGATGGCCCGCTGGATGCTGGACGACGGTATCCAGGCCAGGTTGCAGATCCAGCTGCATAAAATCATCTGGCCGGATCGCGATAGGGGGGTATAGGGCGACGATTTTCACAACCGAAGGAGATCCAGGGAGTTCATTCATAATTTGATCATTAAAAGCTTAACAAATGAATAATACAGAAAAAAAAGCCGTTGTCTTATCCAGTGGAGGCTTGGATTCCACCACCGTGCTGGCCATGGCCCGCGACGCAGGATTCAGCCTTTACAGCCTCAGCTTTGCCTACGGCCAACGCCACGATTTCGAACTCAAGGCATCGGAACGGGTTGCCGCGGCCATGGGCGTGAAACGCCATCTGATCACCCGCATCGACCTTACCCCCATCGGGGGGTCGGCCCTGACCGACGATATCCCCGTGCCCAAGGCCCGTGACGAAGCCCACATGGCTGCCGAGATCCCCGTGACCTATGTACCGGCGCGCAACACCATTTTTCTCTCCTATGCCCTGGCCTGGGCGGAAGTGCTCTCGGCATGGGATATCTTCATCGGCGTAAACGCCGTGGATTACAGCGGTTATCCGGACTGCCGTCCCGAATACATTCAGGCCTTCGAAACCATGGCCAACCTGGCCACCAAGGCGACCGTCGAGGGCAGAGGCCGCTTCCGCATTCACACACCGTTGATCCAGCTGACCAAGGCGCAGATTATCCAGGCCGGAGTTGCCTTGGGCGTAGATTACGCCATGACCCATAGCTGCTACGACCCGACCGATACGGGTCTGGCCTGCGGGACCTGTGACGCGTGCATCTTGCGCAAAAACGGATTCCTGGCCGCCGGGGTGCCCGACCCCACGCCCTATGCCCCATGACATGAGTTAACAGCCATTCACCAGTCAACCGGCAAACGGACCGTCTGTTTGGCCTTGTTCTGAAAAAGCAAGTAACCGTTTTCGCAGCCGAACCGAAACAGATCGCGGGTAATCGCCACGTCGGAACGGCAATACGCCAGGATTTTGGCCATCTTGCCCTCTTTCCACCACCGCAGGGCATCCAGACCATCGGCCGTTTTCCCGGCCCCCAAGGTCACCGAGGTCAGATGATCGAGAGATAGCCGGTACCCCAGGCGATTCTTGACACTTTCGAGAATATCCAGGGTTGGCAGGGAGACAAAATCGAAATCCGTATAGGCCGATAGCACCCGGTAATCAAAACGCTTGATGTTGAAGCCGACCACCAGATCAAACCGTTTGAGGTGCTCGATCAACATGGGCAACTGCCCTTCGACAAATTCGAAATAGCTATCCTGCGCGGCGTCGTAGAGTACCACACAGCTGACCCGCATGCGCTCGGCATGCTGCCACCCGCCCACTTCCTGGGCCGATAGCTGGGTTTCAATATCCAGCACGCCGTAATTGGCACTGTGCGAGACCGCCAGGGGCGATGGCGCTTTTTGTACTTCCCCATCAACCCGATCAGCCTGGGGCGGCGCGATGGCGGGGACAGGCGATGATGCCGGCACGGCCGTTGCGGCAATCAATTCGTTCAGCAGAAACACGGCCGCCGCCTTGTCGATGGGTCGATTGCCGGAACCGCATTTGGGCGAGTGCACGCAGCTCGGGCAGCCGGTCTCACACGGACAACCGGTAATGGCCGCCAGGGTGGCGTCGAGAAGACCGCGACCCTCTTCAAAGGCCTGCCAACACAACCCCGCACCGCCGGGAATCCCATCGTAAATGAAGATACCGGCACATTGCAGCTGAGGATGAAATGGCGTGGAAATGCCGCCCAGGTCGTTGCGGTCGGCCAGGACCAGCAACGGAAAAACACCGATGGCGGCGTGCTCCAAGGCATGCAGCCCCCCCATGACGTGCAAAAAGGCCTGCTCCGCCAGCCTTACCACGGCCTGGGGAACGGTGAACCAGAGGCCTTGGGTCTCGAATACCGTCGGCGGCAGATCCAGCGCGATGCGTTCAATGACCTCGCCGGTGCGCGTCTGAATGCGGTCATAACCGGTCACCTGCTCGGTTACCTGCAATCGGCCCGCAGCCATAAGGGTCCCGTAGACCGGTTGCTGGTTGGCAATCTCGAGGATCTGGGTTTCCTTGTTCGATCGCACCCGGGTATGCCAGTCCACCTGGCAGCGTGTCACCCGGACCTGGCGCGTTTCCGGTTGAAGTTCCGTCACTTGAAAGGTCTCTCCCCGGTGCAGGTAAATGGCGCCGGGATGGGTTTCCCGGTAGACCCGGAACCCGTCGATTTCTCCCAGTCGATTCTCATTGGATGCCTCGATGATGGCAAAACGCGAACCGGTTCCCCGTAAATCAACATGGCGATGGGGGTTTTTCATGGGCGCGTAGCAGGTGCTTCCGTCGGCACTCAGATAGAGTTCCCCGGACCGGATCAACTGGTTCAACCGCGCCTTCACCGGCGTTGGTGCCACCATGGCATCATGGATGTCAAGGGGCAGTTCGGCGGCGGCACACACCAGATGGCGGCCAAGCACATCGGGGTTGGCGGGGTTGATCACGGCCGCCTCGGGCGGCCTTTGGATCAGTTCATTGGGATTCTTGACGAAGTATTGATCCAGGGCATCCTCGCCAGCCACGAGGAGCACCGCCGATTCCTGGCCGGCGCGGCCAACCCGCCCTCCCCTTTGCCAGGTGGCCATGATCGAGCCCGGGTAGCCCACCAGGATGCAAAGGTCCAGATGGCCGATATCAATACCCAGTTCCAGGGCGCTGGTCGTGATCACCGCCAGCAGCTCGCCCGATACCAGTTTGGCTTCGATGTCCCGCCGCTCCTGGGGCAGGAAACCGGCCCGGTAGGCGCTGATCCGGCTGGCAAACGCCCCTGATCGGCGGCTGACCCAGATCGATAACAATTCTGCCAGCTTGCGGGATTGGGTGTAAACGATGGTCCGCAGATCCCGATTCAGGGCGGCTTTGAGCAGCAAGACGGTGGCCCTCAGCGGCCCATCATCCGGGGACAAGAGCAACAGATGACGTGTGCCCGTTCCGGCGGTGCTCTGGTTGACGGTCTCAACCGTAAGGCCGGTCAACTGAGCGGCCAGCTCCGCCGGATTGGCCACCGTTGCCGAGGTGAAAACGAAGGTCGGTCGGGCCCCATAATGGGCACACATTCGAATCAGGCGGCGAAACACCTGGGCCATGTGGGAACCCAAAAGGCCGCGGTAGGTATGTACCTCATCGACCACGACAAACCGCAATTTCGATAAAAACGCACCCCAGCGCCCATGATGGGGCAGGATCGACAGGTGAATCATTTCCGGGTTGGTCAAGAGAATATGCGGTGGTGTGTCGCGAATCTTGCGGCGGCGGTAGCTCGATGTGTCACCGTCATAGATGTCGGCCCGCAGATCAACGCCGTCCAAATGCCCGGCCATGGACAGAATCGTTTTGTGTTGATCCTGGGCCAGGGCCTTCAGTGGATAGATGAAGAGCGCCTTGGCCGCATCGTCGGCCGCCACGGCATCGAAAACGGGAAGGGTGTAGATCAGGGTTTTTCCAGAGGCGGTCGGCGTCGCCACCACGGTATGGCGGCCGCTACGCAGCCGATCGATGGCATGCGCCTGATGGGCATACAGGCGCCGGATCCCCATGCTGTCCAACAAACGACGGATCGGAAGGGGCCAGTCCAGCGTTGTTTCGCCGTACCCCGGCGATTGGGGTGAAAACACCTGATGGTGAACCACCTGTCCGGAAAACGCGGGCGACGCTTGCAGCGCTTCAAGATATCCCGGGATCGAATTATCGTCGGTCATGGCAGCGGATCCCGACGGCCGACAAGAGAATGCATGGATTGCGCATATGGACTTGAAAAACTGAAAAAATACGTTATAGTTGAGGGAATTTGGCCGTCAAGGCCTAACAATTTGATATTAATAAACAACGATACCTCTCCAGACAATTTTCGCCCCTTTCGGACGAGGGGCTACTATCGCATGACACCATTTCCCATTTCAAGAGGAAGGCACTAGCGTTGGACGACCCCTTTTTATGGTGCCCAGCGGACAACTCCCTGGGTCAGGTTGATCGTTTTTCCGGCTTCAGAAAATTCGTTACCATCACAGGAAAAAGGATCATCGGGCATTTGATCCTCATAGAAGAGGAGCTGCCGGATGATGCTTGACCAACTTCTGATCTTGCTGGTGTTGTTGTTGTTCTCCGGTTTTTTCCTCGGCCGAAACGGCCCTTTTTTCCATCAGCCCAACCCGTGCCCGGCATATGGCCAAGGACAATGTCGCCTCTCATCAGCTGATCAAACGGATGAAGGACGAACCCCACAAATTGCTGACCACCATCCTGATCGGCAACAACGTGGTCAATGTCGCGGCCTCGGCCATCGCCACATCCCTGGCCATCCGCATGTCGGCCAATTACGCCGTGGGGATGACCACCGGCCTGATGACCTTTCTGATCCTGGTCTTCGGTGAAGTGATCCCCAAGTCGTTTGCCACGCGCAACAACATTTTGATCGCCAAACTGACCATCTACCCCATCTACTGGATGTCGATCCTTTTTTTGCCCATCATCCTTTTCCTCAATTTCATTCCACGCATTACGGGCAAAATGAGCAAGACCCCGTCAGCCACGGAAGAGGAGTTGATCACCTTTGTCGAGGTGGTCGAGGAACAGGGCGAGATCAAGGAAGAAGAGCGGGAGATGATCCACAACGTGTTTGAACTGGACGACACCAATGCATCGGAAATCATGACCCCAAGGGCCGACATGTTTGTGGTGGACGTCAACGCCCCCCTGGACCTCGAGGCCATCGCCGATTCCGGATTCACACGCATCCCGGTGATCGACGGCGATTTCGACCATGTGGTCGGCGTCCTGAATATCAAGGACATCTTCCTGCATCAGGCCACCTCGGAAACGCCGGCGGACGTGCGTGTTCTCATGCGCCCCCCCTATTTCGTCCCCGAAAATAAAAAGGTGGACCGTCTGCTGCACCAATTCAAGGCGCGTAAGAATCACATGGCGATCGTCATCGACGAACATGGCGGCGTATCCGGCTTGATCACCCTTGAAGATGCCTTGGAAGAGCTGGTGGGTGAAATCCGTGACGAGACCGACAAGGAAGAACCCCACATCACCAGCAAAAAGCCCAAGGAATGGATGGTATTGGGCAAGTCCGACATCGAGGAGGTGAACGAGAAGACCGGCATGCAGATTCCCGAGAACGGAGACTACGACACCTTCTCCGGATTCATCCTCGATCGGATCGGTAAGATCCCCGAAGAGGATGAAAGCTTCACCATCGATGGATTCAAGGTCGTCGTGGTCGAAATGGAAGGCAACCGGATCAAACGGTTTCTGGTTCAAGCCACCTCACCGGCGCCACCGGCGGATGGATGATCCGATGAAAGCCCTTCGCCTGGCACTTCTTCTCATCCTCTGGCCGGCGCTCCTCTTCGGGGCAAACGGGAAGACGGTGGCCATTGGCCATTTTTCAAACATGCCACCCGGTACGGCAATCCCTGGATGGCAGCCCCTGACCTTTGATAAAATTCCCGTGCACACCCGCTATAGCCTGGTCGCCGACGGGCCGGAGGGAACCACCGTCTTAAAAGCCGAGAGTCACGCATCGCGTCCGGCCTGGTCTACCCGATCAAGATCGACCCCGCGACCTGCCCCTGGCTTACCTGGCGCTGGAAAATCAGCCGGATCATCGCCAAGGGGGACGTGACCCAGAAATCCGGTGATGATTACGCCGCGCGCATCTACATCACCTTTGACGCGCCAGCAAAGACCCTCTCCTTTTTTCAACGCACCCAATTGGCCGCCATCAAGCTGTTTTATGGGAAAACCCCGCCAACGGCGGCGTTGGCCTATGTGTGGGGCAACCGGGCAGCGGTGGGGTCGATTCATCCGAACCCCTTCACGGACCGGGTCCGGATGATTGTGGTCGAGAGCGGCCCGCAACATGCGAACCAGTGGCGCGCCATCCGCCGGAATCTTGTCAATGATTTTCAGGCCGCCTTCGGCTATCCCCCGCCCCCCATCTCCAGCATCGCCATCATGACCGACACCGACAATACGGCATCCTCGGCCACGGCTTGGTATAGGGATATCACCCTTGAGGGACCATAAGTGACGGATTCGTAAGAAGCCCGATATCGGCGTTACGCGAATCCTTCGTCACTGCGGCGTACGCAAAGTACGCCTCCCTCCTCAAGGATTCGCAAGCCTTGATCTCGGGCTTCTTACGAATCCGTCTGAATTCATCGGGTTGATGAACGGCCGTAAAAAAGGTGACCGCGAAGGCCACTTCAGTAAAAAATCGGAAGGCTATTTGACCCGTTCCACGTATTGGCCGGTCCGGGTATCGATACGGATTTTTCACCCTCGTTGACAAAGGGCGGCACCTGAACCACGTGGCCGGTTTCGAGGGTGGCCGGTTTGGTGGACCCGGCGGCCGTGTCTCCCTTGGCCCACGGCTCGGCCTGGGTGATGCTGAGTTCGACAAAATTGGGCAGCGAAACACCCAGTGCCTTCTTTTCAAACATCAGCACATTGCAAACCGTGTTCTCTTTGAGAAACGCCTTGGCATCGCCCAATTGGTCCGCCGTCAGCAAGTCCTGCTCGTAGTTGGCCAGGTTCATGAAGCAGTAGTTCGTGCCATCAAAGTACAAATACTCCATTTCGACTTCTTCGAGATTGGCCTCTTTGAACTTTTCGCCGGAGCGGTAGGTTTTGTCGAACTGCGAGCCCGTAATCATGTTTTTCAGCCGGCATTTATAGAGTGCCTGGCCTTTGCCCGGCTTGACGAACTCGAACTGAACGATGACATATGGATCCCCATCGATCTCAATTTTCAAGCCCTTGCGTAAATCACTGCTTTCGTACATATGCGACTGACCTCCATTGTTGGATAGCATGAATAGGGTAAATGCGTTTTTCGGGATACGGCCGTCAGCGTTTGTCCGTGCCCGCCATCCCGCGCACGGCGGCCACCAGGTTACGGACCCGTGTCAAATCCTTTTTAAATCGGATGGGCCGACCATTGGCGTCTGCGGCATTGGTACAGGTACAACTATCGACGCCATAGGGTCGCACCTGCCGAATGCCTTCGACCACGTTTTCCGGAGCGATTCCACCGGCCAGAATCACCGGGATCCGACTCTGCTCGACCAGCCGGGCGGCTACCGACCAATCACAGGTGAGACCGGTAATCCCCACGAACCCGCTCACCGGCAGGCCGTCAGCATCGTTACCGGATTCGGGCCCAATAACCGTGTCGGTCAAAAAAAAATCACTCAAGGGCTCGAATCGCTTGGCCAGGGCCAGCACCCGATCACTGTCGACATTGCCGGAACGGCCGATGGGGATCGCTCGCGTGATCTTGATCGTGGGGAAATGGTGTCTGACGGCTTTTTGCAGGGTAATAGCCTTTTCGACACAGACGCGCTCGGCATCGTCCAACTGCTCACAGAAATGGACGAGATCCGGCTGGTAGTAGACCAGGGTGTCCAAGACGGCATCCGTATCCGTATACAACGGGATCAAACTGCTAACGGCACCCATTTGACGCACCCGCGCAACAGTCTCCCGGATGGTCGGGACATGCCGATTTTCCATTGTGGTGATCACACTGCCAACATGGTCGGCGCCGCATTCGATCACCGCCCGGGCTTCTTCGGGTGTCTGGATTTCGTAGATTTGGACAATCGGCGTTGGCATTCGTTCGGTGCCGTGTTGAACGGTTCATCTTCATCGCATGGCTGTTGGGGGCCGTCTCTACCATATTCAGAATGTTTGTGCAAATTTTATCACCGCCTTCGATAGCGACCTTCAGACCCATTCCCGGGGTCCCCCGGGAGATGGACCATGATCGGGTTTCGCTGCCAAGACGCA
>NZ_BBCC01000028.1 GCF_001311845.1 Desulfosarcina cetonica JCM 12296
CAAGAATTAAATCATGGGTACGGAGACCGGGGCTTTGGCATCTTCCAAAGAATCCGCGGCAGGGTAACCGCATTTGCGTCGTTGTTCCGCGTTTTATACGGTGACGACGCGTAAAAATATCGAATATCCGATGACAAATGCGATTGCCCTGAAATCCACGGCGACGATTGTTGACTAATCCGGATTCTTACCCTATAACCCCTGGATATACTTCTATTACGTTATTAACCATCAAAATAGGTGACGCCCGCAAGCATGGCGGCCGGGTCGGTTATCGTCCCATGGTCATCAGCGCCATCCGCACCGCCCCCGGTCCCACCGCCCTGGTGATCGCCAACGCAGATGGGGCAAAGCTGCGCCATTCCGCAAAACACCTCGATTTCCTGAAAGCCTGCCGGGCTTGCATCGTGACGGACCAGAAGCATCAGTCCATCCCATCATCGGTGGGTTCAGGGTTGCCACCCATTGGCGGATAAGGAGATCCGATGGCTTGGAACCGCTCGATTGGCGTGTTGGTCTTGGTGATGTTGATGCTCAGCGCCTGCGGGCCGGATACCATTTTCCTTCGACCGGCGCTGGACACGCCCATGCAGCATGTGAAGAATGGCCAAAACCTGCTTACGCGCGGTAAAATTGACGCGGCGAACGATGAATTTCTGCGGGCAAAGAGCCTCGATCAGGGGTATGCACCCGCATATGTCGGAATGGCATTGGTACAGGGCCATCGTGGCGATGTCACCGGCGGATTCGAAATCCTCAGGCAGGCCAAGCAACTGGCGGCCACGCCGGAAGAGATGGACCGTGTCAATAAAGGCTTCGAGCAGTTAAGGGGCATGCTGCCCGAAAACGGGAAATAACGGGATGGCGACACCGGCACGATGGGGCAGTGCCCCATCGTGCCGGCGATATTTTTTATGCAGCGCATTCGCAATACCTGACGCTGCCCCATAGATGCTTCGTCGATCAATACCGGTAATGGTCCGGTTTGTACGGGCCTCCACCGGAACGCCAAGATAGTCGGCCTGAACGGGATTGAGCCGGGTCAGCTTGACGCCTAGCCGGCCCAAATGCAGACGGGCCACCTCTTCGTCCAGCTTTTTCGGCAAGGTGTACACCTTCTTCTCATACTGGCCCGAGGCCAGTTCGATCTGGGCCAGACACTGGTTGGTGAAACTGTTGCTCATCACGAAGCTGGGATGACCGGTGGCGCAACCCAGGTTGACCAGACGGCCCTCGGCAAGCACGATGATCGATCGCCCGGATTTTAGCATCCACTTGTCCACCTGAGGTTTGATGGGCGTTTTCTTGCACTCCGGATTTTTTTCCAGATAGCTCATTTCGATCTCGTTGTCGAAATGACCGATGTTGCAGACGATGGCTTCGTTTTTCATCTGCTCCATGTGTGCACCGGTGATCACCTGATAGCAACCGGTCGCCGTGACGAAAATATCACCTTCGGCAAGGGCATCTTCCATGGTGGTCACCTCATATCCTTCCATGGCGGCCTGCAAGGCGCAAATCGGGTCGACCTCGGTCACCAGTACCCGAGCCCCGTATCCCCGCATGGAATGGGCGCAGCCTTTGCCAACATCCCCGTAGCCACAGACCACCACGACCTTGCCGGCCATCATCACATCCGTTGCGCGCTTGATGCCGTCAGCCAGGGATTCGCGGCAGCCGTAAAGGTTGTCAAACTTCGATTTGGTCACCGAGTCGTTGACGTTGAAGGCGGCGAAAAGCAGTTCGCCTTTCTGGGCCAACTGATAGAGGCGGTGCACCCCGGTCGTGGTTTCCTCGGAACGCCGCGCACCGTATTGGCGATGCGCGTCCAAAAGCCGGGGTCCTTCGCATGGCTGGCCTTCAGGCGCGCCATGAGAAGTTGCATGTCGGCCGAATCGTAGGTTTTATCCAAAAGGCTGGGATCCTTTTCCACAAACGCCCCTTGATGGATGAACATGGTGGCGTCGCCGCCGTCATCCACGATCAGATCCGGGCCGCTGCCATCCGGCCATACCAGGGCCTGCTCCGTGCACCACCAGTATTCGGCCAGGTTTTCCCCCTTCCAGGCAAACACGGCCGCCGATCCCTTGCGCGCAATGGCCGCCGCGGCATGATCCTGGGTTGAAAAGATGTTGCACGACGCCCAGCGAATATCGGCCCCCAGCAATTTCAGCGTATCGATGAGCATGGCGGTCTGGATGGTCATGTGCAGACTGCCGGTGACTTTAAGCCCTTTCAACGGCTGCTGCGTTGCGTACTTCTCACGGACCGCCATGAGACCGGGCATTTCATTTTCCGACAGCTGCATCTCCTTGTCACCAAAATCGGCAAGGGACAGGTCGGCCACCTTGTATGGCAGCGATGGGTCATAAGCCATCATCCCTTCGGTTGCCACATGGGTTTCGGTATCCAACATAAAATCTCCTTTTCGCTTTACCGGGAAAACGCACCCGATAAAACGATAATGCTTGGCCGGGACTAAAGTCCGGCGCTTTCACGGATAATATCCGCCTTGTTGGTCATTTCCCAGGTAAATTCCGGTTCGGTGCGGCCGAAATGACCATAGGCGGATGTCTTGCGGTAAATGGGGCGCAACAGATCCAGGTATTCGATAATGGCCGCCGGGCGCAGATCGAACACCTCTTTGACGATTGTTTCCACCCGCTCCTTGGGCACAACGCCCGTATGCATGAGATCGATCATCACCGATACCGGTTCGGCCACGCCGATGGCATAGGCGATCTGGACCTCGCACTTTTTGGCCAGTCCCGCAGCGACGATGTTCTTCGCCACATGGCGACCCATGTAGGACGCGCTGCGGTCCACCTTGGAGGGATCCTTGCCGGAAAAACACCCCCCGCCGTGACTGCCTTGACCGCCATAGGTATCGACGATGATCTTACGACCGGTAAGTCCGCAGTCCCCCATGGGCCCCCCCACGACGAACCGCCCCGTGGGATTAATAAAATAGCGGGTATCCCCGTCGATCATGTTGGCCGGGATCACTTTCTTGATCACCTCTTCGATGATCGCCTCGCTCAAATCCTCGTGGGTGATGTCGGGTTTATGCTGGGTGGAAACCACGATGGTGTCAACCCGCTTGGGCTGGCCATCATGGTATTCGATGGTCACCTGGGATTTCCCGTCCGGTCGCAGGAAATCAAGTCCCCCGTTTTTGCGCACCTGGGACAGGCGCCGGGTCAGTTTATGGGCATACATGATCGGCATGGGCATCAGTTCGGGGGTCTCGTCCGTCGCGAAACCGAACATCAACCCTTGGTCGCCGGCCCTTGATCCTTGAAAAGCCCTTGTCCCTGGGTGACGCCCTGGGAAATATCCGGGCTCTGGTGACCGATGCTGGTGAGCACCGAGCATGTCCGCCAGTCGAACCCCATCTGGGAAGAATGGTAGCCGATATCCTTGATGGTATCACGGACGATCTGAGGCATATCCACATAGCAATCCGTGGTGATTTCACCGGCGATAAAAGCCAAACCGGTCGTCACCAGCGTTTCGCAGGCCACACGGCAGGACGTATCCTGAGCCATGATGGCGTCCAGGATGGAATCTGAAATGGCATCCGCCACTTTATCCGGATGACCTTCGGTTACCGATTCGGACGTGAATAAAAATTTATTGGTCATCAAAGTCTCCTTCAATCAAAACGTATTGTCAAAAACACATCGGCATCATGATGTTACGACGGTGCCAATACCGAAAGCCGCTGCAACCCGGCAGGCAACCATCGAGCCGATATCCACCGGCATATCGATCAGCGCCGGAACCGGATGCACACCGGAACCGGCGTCTGTCTGGGTTGCGCTACCTCGGCTGGCCGCAACGGCTTTTCAAGTTAAACCACTTAAACAAAAAATCCGTCAACGAATCAAGCGGCGCCGATACCGAAACGCTCTTTAACCGCTTTGCAAATCATATCGCGGCCCGTTTCCAGGTCTACTTTACTCATATTCAGGACCATGTGGTATAAAAGAGGGTTATCATAGTCCGTCTTACCCAACCGTTTGTAAAGGCTGGTTCGCCGGCGGTCTTCGCTCTCCACCATCCGCTCCGCCTTTTTAAAGGACATGTCGTAATGCTCCATCATGAACTTGACGCGATGGTCAAATTCGTCCATCAGCAAGACATGAAAGGCATCGGGGTGGTCATTGAGAATGTACTGGCTTCCCCGTCCCAGGATCACCACATCGCCTTCATCGGCGAACTGGGCAATGATCAACACCAGATAGTCCAGATAGATCTGTTCATCCAGATAGCCGCGTTCATCCCCCAGGACGCGGTCGATCCACCGTTTGGAAACCATGCTGGAAATTAAGCGGGAGAGTTTGCTGCCGGCTTCCTTTTCAAAGGATTCGACCCAATGGGTGGAAACGTTGGCCTCTTTGGCCACACGTTGAATGATGTCACTATCGGCAAACGTGTATCCCATAGCATCGGCAACCATCTTCCCAAGGGTGACGCCGCCTGCGCCGAATTGACGCGAAATCGTAATGACCGCCATCGTGCCTCCTCAATCTATCGCATTACGGGTTAGATACGTTTATTCAAATTGCTCCGGGGGCTATCCCTCTTTCGGAGGGATAAGCAGGACCGGGAATACCGATTTTTCTGTCAAGCCCTTACTGATGCTGGTCCCCCATCGGTCTTTCCATACACGCTTTCCCGGGGATCCGGCAATGATCATGGAAGATTGGCACTCGCGGGCGGCCTTGTCGAGTTCTTCGACCGTATCCCCGACATAAACGTGCGGCTTGGCCGTAATGCCGACATCCTCCAACTCATCGCACAAGGCTTCCAGTTTCGTGCGGTTTTCCTTGCGCGTCTTCTGGATCGCCATGGCGGATGTCCCCTTTAACTCTTTTTCACTGGCCACATATACCAATTCGACTTCTTGGATCACCGCCTTCAAGGATTTCAGATATTCAATGGCCCGCTGGCTGGTCGCAGACCAGCTGACCGCCAGCAAAGGCTTCTCGAAGGGGTTCTCGGCCAGCGGCCCCTTGCGCGAAAGGTACTTGTAGACCAACACGGGGGTAGCGGAACGATGAACAATTTCAGTGATGTCGGAACCGGAATAAAGCTGCTCCAAACGCCCCTTCTTCTCCGGGCTCAGGACAATCAGATCCACATCCTCTTTTTCAGCGGCCTGGATCACCTGGGCCGCGAAGCTACCGACGACGATGTAGACCCCCACCTCCATGCCCTGCTCGAAAAGGGTCTCCGCCCAGTCGATGAAACGGATATTGGCCTTTTCACGAAGCCGGATTTCGGCGCTTTTTTCATAACCCTTGCCCCGGCGCATGGCGACTTTTTCACGTTCGATGACGTTGAGAAAGACCACATGGTTCAAGGCCGCTTTCTTCAAGTCCATCAACGAGAGCAGCGCATCGAAACGGAGATGGTTGAACCGGGTAACAAATAGCAGCTTTTTAATCTCCATAATGTCTCATCCTTGCCTGCCTGTGATGAAAAATAGGCGTTTTGCCCACAAGCCGGCTACTCGAGATACTTTTTCATCTCCTTGGCCAGGTCTTCGGGTTCGACCGGCTTCTCCAGATAGCTTTCCGGCTCGGGAACGGGTTTGTCACCGAATTCGGTGAGGGCTTTCTGGGAACGCAGAAACGTACGCTTGGCAATACCGGAGAGGATAATCACCGGAATCCCCAACAGGGTCTTGTCGGTTTTCAGTTCCCGATACAACCGGATACCGCTTTGTTTAGGCATCAGCACATCCAGCAAGACCAGATCGGGCATTTCCTTCTTAAGGACCTTGAGCCCATCTTCACCATTGGCCGCTTCGATCGGCGTGTAGCCGTTCTCTTCCACAACCGTTGCATTAAATATTCTGACATCCGGATCATCGTCCACAATCAATACTTTTTTGCTCATCGTTGGGCCTCCTTGAAAGTTAACCACAATATTTGAAGTCGCATTGATAGTTAGCGTTAACAGCGTCGGTGGCAAACGGGCCGATTGATGGCCAACGCTGTCGGTAAAGCCTTGCATGCGAGTTGCCCATCCGCCGATCGAACAACCGTCTCAGGTAGCACTGAAAAGCCTTCAGCCCGGGCGATCCGCTTCGGGCAAACGCGCCGGAAAACGGAGGATGAATGTGGTTCCTTCCCCCTCGGTTGAAATGACGTCGATGGACCCCTTGTGCTCTTCGACCAATTTGCTGGTCACCAGGAGACCCAAACCGGTTCCCTTGACCCCCTTGGTGCTGAAAAAGGAAGAGAACAGTTTGTCCTTCACCTCCTGGGACATGCCGCTACCGTTGTCCCGCACGTCAAACCGGATGATCTCACCCGCTTCCCGGGAGGTAACGACGGTCACCTGATGCACCTTGTCGGCCCCAGGATCAAAAATACACGCATCGATGGCATTTGTCACCAGATTCATCAGGCAGCGATGAACGGTTCGCGGATCCATGATGACCGGTACGATGGCGTCGGAGAATTCCTTGACCACCTGCACATCATGGTCATGGGCCACCCCATCCAGGAGTTCGCAGACGTCGTCGGCAATGGCGTTGGGATCGCAGACCTCGAATTCGGGTTCCCGCTCTTTGGAATACGAGAGCAGGTCCATCACCAGGTCCGACGTACGCGTGATGTTACGCTGAATCATCGCCCAACCCGTGCGCAGCTTTTCGGTGTTGTCCCGATCCAGTCCCACGTCCACCAGATAGCTCCCACCCTTGAACCCGTGCAGAATGTTCTTGATGCAATGGGCCATGCCGGCCACGGTCTGGCCGACAGCGGCAAGCCGCTCGCTGTTCAATAGATCCCGCTCCAGTCGTTTGATCTCGCGCAGATCCTGGAAAAAGGAAACCGTTCCCATGTTTTTCTTGTTTTCACGCAACACCGAACCGGAAAAACGCACCGGAATCGACTCCCCCGTGCTGGCGGTGATTTCGGTCTCCGTCCAGGGTGAACTTTCGTTGGCGTCGAGAACGGCTTCCGAATTGGACAGCAGCGTTTCCTGCACCAGTTGTGGCAGATAATCCCGGACATCTTTCCGGCCGAGCACATCCTGGGCACTGTATCCGAAAATTCGTTCGGCGGCCGGGTTGAAAATCACCGTTTGCCACTTTTCATCCGTGGCGATGATGCCCTCATTGGCACTTTTGATCAACTTGAATTGGAACTTCGATTTACGCATCACTTCATCGTGCAACATCGCATTTTCAATGGTGGCGCCAATACGGTTGCCGATGAGATCCAGGAGATGCAGTTCCTCGGCCGAAAAAAGGCCACTCTCCTTTTCGATGCGCATGACCCCGATCCCCTGGGTGTCCTTGGCGCTGATGGGGATGTAGGCGAAGGTGGGGCCTTCGGTCTTTCCATTGACGGCGTCGTGGGTCCCCAGATGGTGGACCTGGGGTTTATCGGTCTTCGACACCTGTTTGATGATCCCAGGTTCCTCCGCCGGTCCGGCCTGACCATATCCCGGCTCGGCGTAACAGGCGTTGAAATAACGCAGGTCAAAGCGTCCCGTATCCTCGGCCATGTATAAACAGACGCTCTCGGCCCCCAAAAAGTCACGAATTTCCAGCACCGCCCCGCCGATTCGCTCCTGAAGGGTCGTCGGCGCATTCAGGGCCGTGTAAATGGAGCACAAGGTGGTCAATTCACGATTGCGCAAGCGCTGCTCTTCCTGGGCGCGCTTGATGGCAGTGGTGTCCAAAAGCGTTTCGATGGCGCCGATCACACTGCCATCGGCGGACTTCAACGGCGCGGCGGTGAACCAGCACCAACGGCCGCCGTGTCCCAGCTTGGGGAAAAAAACTTCGGCCTCGTATCCCCCCTCGATCATTTCCGAATTTTTGCACCGGCCGCCGTAAAGATTCCAGATTTCATGATCACTGCGCTGTTCCAGGATGAGGTCGCCCATGGAGGGACGCTCACTTTCCCAAAAAGGCGCCCATTGACGATTGGTCCCCACCATTTCCGGCGAGGAATGGCCGGTAAGCTTTTCCATGGCCTGGTTCCAATGGGTAATGATATGGTCCCGGTTCAAAACGAACGTCGGATGGTGCTGCCCTGGATGATTTGGGACAGGGTGTGCTGGTTCTCCTCCAGTTTGCGCGTATACTGCCGTCGGTCGGTCTCGGCTTGTTTCTTTTCCGTATTGTCCCACAAGGTTTCGATGGCACCGACGATGCTGCCATCGGCGGCCTTGATCGGCGCCGCCGTAAAAAAGAGCCATTTGCCGCCGTTGCCCAATTTGGCGAAAAAGACCTCGGCCTCATACCCCCCATCGACCAGCTCCGATTTCTTCCATTTGCCGCCGTAAAGGTCCCAGACCTCCTCATCCCCCTGCTGGTCGACGATCACATCGGCCATGGTGGGGCGTTCCTGGTCCCAAAAAGGCACCCACTGGCGATTGGTTCCCACCATTTGGGACGCCGGATAACCGGTCAGCTGTTCGAGAGCCCGGTTCCAGTGCGTAACCAAATGGGCCTCGTTGAGCACAAAGGTCGGAATGGTGCTGCCCTGGATGATCTGGCTCAGCGTACGCCGACTCTCTTCAAGATCGCGGGTATACCGGGCCCGATGGGACTCGGCCTCTTTTTTCTCGGTGGTGTCCCAGAAGGTTTCAATGGCCCCCACAACGCTGCCATCAGCCGATTTGATTGGCGCCGCCGTGAAAAAGAGCCACTTGCCCCCCTTGCCGACCTTCGGAAAAAAGACCTCCGCCTCATAGGCGCCCTCGATCAACTCCGATCGTTTCCACTTGCCGCCATAAAGATCCCAGATCTCCTGATCGCTACGTTGATCCAGAATAATGTCGGCCATGGAAGGGCGCTCCTGATCCCAGAATGGCGCCCATTGACGACGGGTTCCCACCATGCGGGAGGCCGAGTGGCCGCTCAGCCGTTCCAGGGCCCGGTTCCAGTGCGTGACGACATGTTCCTGATTGATCACGAAAGTCGGGATGCTGCTGCCCTGAATAATCTGGTTCAGGCGGTTTTCACTCTCCTCGATCCGTAAAAGATCCCGGCGATGTTCGGCCTCGGAGCGTTTGGTTTCCGTGCAGTCCCACAACGTCTCGATCGCCCCCACGAGCGTGCCGTCGGGCGCTTTGATGGGGGCCGCAGTGAAGATCAGCCAACGGCCGCTCTCACCGAGCTGCTCGAAAAACTCTTCCGCTTCGTATGCCCCCTCGACCAGGGGAGAGGGTCGCCACTTGGAGCCGTAGTACTGGCTGATCTCTCCGGTTTCAAACTGGTCCAGGATGACATCCGCCATAAGCGGACGGGCTTTCTGGCGAAAGGGTTTCCAGTGCTGGCTGGTGCCCACGATTTCATCGGCGGAGTAGCCGGTCAGCTTTTCCAGGGCCCGGTTCCAATGAGTGACAATATGGTTGCGATTGATCACGAACGTGGGTGTGGTACTCCCCTGGACAATATGGGAAAGCGCCTGCTCCTGTTCCTCCAGATCCTTGACATGGCGCCGGTTCTCCGCTTCAGCACGCTTCTTGGCTGTGGTGTCCTGCAACGTCACGATGACGCCGGTCACCGTGTCGTCGGCCGTTTTGAGCGGTGTGGCGGTAAGCCAGCACCAGCGGCCATTGCTGCCCAACCTGGGAAAAAAGACCTCTGCCTCGTAGGCATCTTCGATGAGCTCCGATTTGCGCCACTGTTGCTCACCGTACAGTTCGCGGATCTCATCTTCGCTGCGCTTTTCCAGGATCACATCGGCCATGGTCGGCCGCTCGCTATCCCAGAAAGGCTCCCAGTGGCGGCGGGTTCCCACCATCCTGGCCGCGGGAAAGCGGGTAAGGGTCTCCAGGGCGTGGTTCCAATGGGTCACCACATGGTCGCGGTCAAGCACGTAGGTCGGGATGGCGCTGCCCGCAACGATCTGGGACAGAGTTCGCTCGCTCTCTTCGATGCGGCGGGTATAATTGCGCCGCTCAACCTCGGCCCGACGGTTTTCGGTGTTGTCCCACAGGGTTTCAATCGCGCCGACGATCGTTCCGTCCGAGGCCTTGATGGGAGCGGCCGTAAAGAAGAGCCAGCGGCCGTCCTCCCCCAGGTGATCGAAAAACTCTTCAGCCTCGAAACCACCCTCCACCAGGGTCGACGGCCGCCACTTGGAACCATAATAATGATTGATCTCCCCTGTCTCCAGTTGGTCGAGGATCACATCGGCATGATGGGGCGTGGGTGTTTGCGGAAGGGTTTCCAGTGATTCTGGGTACCCACGAGCTGGCTCGCGGGGAAAACCGGTCATTTTTTCCAGCGCATGGTTCCAATGGGTGACCATGTGGTCACGATCGATCACAAATGTCGGGATGGTGCTGCCCTGGATGATCTGGCTGAGGGTCTTTTCCTTTTCGTAAAGCTCGCTTTCGATCTGTTTGAACCGCCGGTTGCGTTGCATGAGAATGTCGGCTGCCCGGCGAAAGCCCTGGTCGATGCGCGCCTGCACCGCTTCGAGGGTCAGGTTTTCCGCACCCAGGTCCGCCAACGCCTCCTCGCGAATCGTCTCCAGCTTGAGCAAATCCCATAGAAAACGTGAATCCTGGTGGTCAATCAGCGTGACCTCGGCCGGCTTGATCTTGGCGATGTTGCGGGCCAGGTCCAGATCCCAGGTCACTTCGATGATGGTTTCGAGTCCTTCCAGGCGGCAGAGCTCGCGGTAGTCCCCGCAGGTCATGATACCCTTCTCACGGGCATAGACCATCCCCACGGCCTTGGGGTTGATATCGGCAACCCCCAGAACCTCCGGATGCCGGCCGGCAAAATGTTCACTAAACAGGTGGCGAAGGAGCTTTTCACAGAACCGCCCCCCGCCCACGATAGCGATTTTCGCGTTTTCTAATTCTTGAATCATGGTATCATTCGCCGTTTGACGATGAACGTCGGCTCCTATGGGACCAACAGCACAGGCAATTCACTCAGTTCGGCAACCTGGTGGGAAACACCCCCCAACCAGTATTCCTGAAACCAGTCCTTGCCCGTACGGCCCATAACAATCAACGTGGCATTGTAGTCTCGCGAAAGCTTGATGATCGACTCGACCGTTCGTCCCATGGCCAGATGCGATTCATTGGGGACACCGGCATCTTCGATCTGTCGGCAGTAGGTCTGAAGCCGCCGGTTGCTCTCGGCGATGAGCGCCTCGACCGCTTCCGGGGCCAGGTGCTTGGTGCGACGCTGTCCCAAAACATGGGCCACGCCGATTTTTTCCACCAGCGGGCGCATGGCCAGGGTTGCATCCAGGGCACGGCGGGATGGGTCCGACCAGTCGGTGGCCAACAAGGGGCGTTGCCAGATCTGGTCATTGGTCCGCATCAGGGATTCACCCTGCCACTCATATTGGACCATGTATTTGCTCATCAATACCGGAACGCTGCTGCGACGCAGAACATCGAGCACATGCGTGCCCACGTACACCTTCTCCATGAGCGTCCGTTTTTTGCGCCCCACGACAATCAGGTCGACCGATTCTTCCTCGGCCATTTCCAGGATTTTCGCGTTGGGGGCGCCGATTTCGATCCGCTGGGTGAAGGTTATCTGCGGGTCGGCAAGGGTTCGGATCCAGTCATCGAAGGTTACCCGCGCCTCCTCCTGAAAGCGCTGAATGTCATCCTTCAAGGTCCCGCCATAGGGAACAAACGCGACATCTTCCCGTGGGATCACGTGGGCCAGGACCACTTTCTTGAGCCCGGCGCTTTTTAGCTGGAGAATGGTTTTCAACGAATTGAAGGCCAACTCCCGGAACCGGGTATGGAAAAGCAGGGTTTCGAAGCGCATCCGCGGCCACCCCCTTTGGTCAAAGAAAGAAGATAACGGTCACTACCACAAATGATGGCAGTAAAAAAACAAGCGTGTATTTTACAATATACCCGAAAAAGCTGGGCATGGGGGTGCCAGCTTCCTCGGCGATGGAACGAACCATGAAGTTCGGGGCATTGCCGATGTAACTGCAGGCACCGAAAAAGACGGCACCTGCGGAGATGGCTTCCAGATAGAGAATCTTCTCCGACATCAAAAGCGGCACCGCCTGGGCTTCGGCCATGCCCGGATAGTGGCTGCCAAGCGCCGTATTGAAAAACGTCAGGTAGGTGGGGGCGTTGTCCAGAAAGCCCGAAAGTGCCCCCGTAACCCAAAAATAATGCACCGGTTGCTTTACCGCGTTGATCAGAAAGGCCAACTGCCCATGGCTTCCGGCCTTTAGGATCAACAGGCAGGGAATCATGGTAATGAAGATGCCAACAAACAAATAGGCCACTTCAAGAATCGGAAACCAGGTGAAGTCATTCTCTTCACGGATCTCGATGGCTGTCGTGGTCATCGAAAGAATGCCCATGACAATCAAAAGGCCGTCCCGGACCCAATCCTGGACGCCGCGGTGGACGCCGAGCACATTGACCTGCCCCCAGTCCACCATGCCGCTCATCAATACGGCACCAATGATGCCCCCCAGAAAAATAAAATTGTGAATGCCCACCAGTCCGAGAGGCGTCTTATGGGCCTCTGTTTCCGGCACCCGGCCGGTTTCCCTGCGGAAATGGTAACGGTCGACAAAATAGTAGATCACCAAAAGCAGCCCGGACACGGTCAGCATGTGCGGGGCAATATGCAGCGTCCAGAAAAAGGAAACGCCATGTAAAAACCCCAGGAACAGCGGGGGGTCGCCCAAGGGTGTCAGGCGCCGCCGATATTGGCCACCAGAAAAATGAAAAATACCACCATGAACGTCCGGTTTTTGCGATAGTTGTTGGCACGCAAAAACGGTCGGATAAACAACATGGCCGCCCCGGTGGTTCCCATCCAGGACGCCAGCAGTGTCCCCAAGGCCAGAATGACAACGTTGACCAAGGGTGTTCCCCGCAGGGAGCCCTTGAGCAGAATACCGCCGGATACCGTGTACAAGGCCCACAGCAGGATGATGAAAGGGACATAGTCGGCCAGCAGGATATGAACGATCTCATATATCGCGGCCCCTTTGTAAACAAAAAGAAAGGGACCGGCCATGCTTATCGCCCAAAATGCGGATACCTTAGCAAAGTGGTGGTGCCAGAATTCCGGCGCCAGCAGGGGAAAAAGCGCGATGGAAAGCAACATGCAGGCAAAAGGAATGCAGCTCCACAGCGGCAAGCCCGGTCCGAGGTCCACATGGGCTTGATGACCCTCGGCATGATCCGCTTCCGGATGACTGTCCGAACCTGGGGCCGCAAGGGTCGCGTCGACGGAAAAGTCGGCTTCATTTCTCTCCGGCGATAGGTCCGCAGCGATCAACGGGAAAGTCGGCAATAGCGCCAGCAACAGGACCGACACCAGCAAAAACATCATCGGTCGCCTACAGGGCATGCTCATTTTTTGGGTCTCCCTGTTGTAAGGCATCGTCTAACCATTAGATATGAAATGAAATGTAGCACCTGCATACTACGGTTCTCCGTTTATTGTCAACTGGTTTGGCGCCCATGGACATTGTTTGAAAAGCGTATCAATGGCCATGGGAGAAACGGTGGGAAGGGATTCAGATCGATTCCAAATCATCCAAGGCGACCTGGATGGAGATGGCAAAGCCAAGTCCCTCGAACTTACGGGTCAGCGTTTTAAACGTATTGATGCCAATGACGTTCCCCTGGGATGTTACCAGGGGACCGCCACTATTGCCCGGATAAATCTGGGCATTGGTTTTGACAAAAGGCCCCTTGAAACCGGAAACGACGCCCGAAGCGACTGAATTTCGCAAAGTTACAGGATTACCAATGGCATATACGGGATCTCCCTGGGCACAGGTGAGGGGATTCCGGGCCTTGAGGAAAGGTGTGGCGTAACCATCCACCTTGAGCACGGCAAGATCGTTATCGTCACTGATTTCCACCACATACGCATAAAGTGGCGTATTGTCGGCCAGACGGATGGTAAAATTCTGATTGAGCGCCGCCATTCCGTCATCGATCCGTTTTTGCAAAAGCGCCGCTTCAAGGGACGATCGCTGGGCGGATAGCTTACGCCGCGCTTCGTCCAAGGCGCGCTGGCCGGCCTGATACCGCGCCAGGCTTTCCCGATAACGGGACTCGTTATATTGCCGAGTGACCGATTCGGGCTGATCGTCAATGTATCGTTTGAATGCATCCAGCTCATCCCGGGAAGCCTGCAGCCGCTGGGCCTGGATGTCGATTTGGGCCGTCCGGCGGGCCAATACCGCGGCCTGGGCCGAGGTGTCCGCAGCCTGCGTTGCGCCCGACACGCGTTGCGGTCGGACCACATGTTTGTTGGTCAGGATGTAGCCATCGGCGGTAACGAAAAACCACTGCCATATCCCGACCCCGTTTCGATCAACACGGTGGCCAGCGCCGCTGTCTCAATGGCATTCGAAGGGGATAAGGCCGCGATCAAGCGGGCCGTCAAATCGGTGGGGGCCGCATCCGGCAAGGCGGGAGCATCAACCGTGGCGGGTCGCTGGTCGGCCGGCAGGGCGGCTGGATCGTCGGTAAAATGCCAGACACCGTCTTGCTTGAATTTGTAAACGCCCGCCTGGGCCGTCGCCCAGAAAAGAAGCGGAACAAAAAGGACTATGCAGATTGTATGGATCGACCTGTGCATCATTACCTCATTCCATCCTGGAATCACCCATCCGTCAAGACCTTGATAGACTCGTAAAAAGTCGCATTTCCGACGGATTCGTAAAGAGCCCGAGATCAAGGCTTGCGAATCCCGAGGAATGAGGCGTACTTTTGCGTACGCCGCAGTGACGAGGGATGAAGCGTAACGCCGATATCGGGCTCTTTACGAATCCGTCAAACCTTGATCGGTGGGCGGGTTTCATTATACAAATCCAAGATTCCATTTCCTCGCAAAGGACCTCGCGCGCCACGCCATGACGAAAAAAGCGACCCCCTCCGGACTATTTGAAATTCATATCGCTGTTTTGCTTTTCGGCCTGGCCGGGCTTTTCGGCAAGTTTTTATCCATGCCGGCGTGGATGATTGTCTTCGGACGCACAGGCTTCGCCATGCTGGCACTGGGAAGCGTCCTCTTGGCCTCCCGAAACCGCCATTGGCTAAAGATCCACGGTCCATTGCCGTGTTCGGTCTGTTGGGCGTGATCCTGGCAATTCACTGGATCACGTTTTTCCACGCCATTCAGGTTTCCAGTGTGGCCGTCGGGCTGCTGTCATTTTCCACCTTCCCGGTATTCACCGCCCTCATCGAACCGTGGTGGTTTGATGAGCGCCGCCGAGTCATTGATATGGTCACGGCCCTTTTGGTGTTCAGCGGCCTGGCAATCATGGTCTATCCGGTACCGGCCGGCGGGCAGGTTCTGAAGGGTGCCCTCTGGGGAACCGTTGCCGGCTTCACCTTTGCGATCCTCTCCCTGTTAAACCGCAAATGGGTCCGCGACTATCCACCGGTGACGATCGCCTTTATGCAAAATGGCTTCGCCGCCCTGTTTCTGCTTCCCCTGGCACTTGCGCGGGGCGGATCGGTCAGTGCCGGCCAGATGGGCCTGTTGGTTCTCCTGGGTGTTGTCTGCACCGCCTTGTCCCACGCCCTGTTCATTCGCGGACTCACGTTTTTACGGGCGCAGCTGGCATCCATCATCGCCTGTCTTGAGCCGCTGTACGGGATTGTATTTGCCTATCTCTTGCTTGATGAACGGCCCTCGCTGCAAACCCTTGCCGGTGGTGCGGTGATTTTGGTCACCACCTTCCTGGCCATGGTCCATCGTGTCCGGGTTTGACAATCCCCCAAAGGTGTGAAATCCGTAATACCTTCAGCCCAACGTCATTATCAGCCGAAAACGGAGGAATCAGACAATTGGAAACCAATCCGGATGTGATCATCGATTTCGTAACCGGCCGATCCGTTCCCAACGTGGGTGCCGAGGCCAATCGTCAACAGGTGGAACGTTACCTGGTCGAGGAAAAAGGTTACCATCCTGACGACGTTCTGGTGGATCTGCCGATCGCCATCGACATCAACGGCGAGATCTACCGTTCGGCTGTTGACCTGGTCGTTCAAATCGACGGCCAGCCGCTGATGGCGGTCAAGTGTGCGGCCGGGTCGCTGGGTTCCAGGGAACGGGAAATTATCAGTGCCGCAAGACTGCTGCGGCCTTCACCACTCCCCCTGGCGGTGGTGTCGGATGGTGTCACGGCAACCGTGCTGGATGTAATGACCGGCAAAAAAAAGGGGACGGGGCTCGACGCGATCCCCCACCGGCAAGACCTGCCGGCATACGCAGGCGAGGTTCCGCTTCCCCCCATCGCGGCCGATCGCCTGCACCGGGAAAAGTTGGTTTTCCGCTCGTACGACACGATGAACGTCAACGTTTCGCGATGAAAAGGGCACGTCTCCGTCAATCCGAACGCGCTTAAATCATGAACCGGTCATTACCGGACCATTTATCGCTTAAACGCAACAGGGGGCCGCGCCGGTTCTGGGCATAGCGACGGAGTTGATCCCACCAGATCCTCCCCAGCAACACCCGATGGATCGAATAATCACGGGTATCGGTCATGCCATTGACCTCGATCTGCTCGATACCGAGATCACCGTAGCCGGGGCCCAGCAGCATGGCGGCGGCGATCACGTCAATGGCATGCTTACGGACAAGAACGTTCCCGTAAAGTTTGGCCAGGACCACGGGCCGGCTGTCATAACGCAGCGTGCGGGCAATTCCGACCATCCTCTCGACAGTAAACCGATGAAACTCCACGGGACAGCCGTAATCCCGGTTCAGCAGGGGAAGTGGCGGATTGTTGGTAACCACCAAAAGATCCACATCATTGGGCAAATGGTCACCCGGATCACCGGCCAGGTAGCGGGCCAGGGACCCGAAAAGCAGCAGCGTGCGGGGATGGTAATCGCGAATATCGATCCGGATCCGGGAAATCGCCGATAGCATGGGTTGCATGTGCATGGAGTCGACCGTCATGGTATCGTGCCTTTATGAATGGTCCCCCGCCAAACCAGACGATAAATTCCCGTTCAGTGCCCATCCAGAAATAGGAAAATTTGGTCGAGATCAAGGCGTGCGAAAATTTTACCGCAGGCATATAGTTGATATTCCGAGGATAAAATTTTTCGCGGAACACGGATATCGGGCAAATTGGCCATTTCTGGATGGGCACTGTTAGATTCCCAGATAGGCCTTCTTCACAGCATCATTGGCCAAAAGCGCCGAGGCCGTGTCCGCCAGGGTGATCATGCCGTTTTCCATGACATATCCCCGATGGGCCACTTTCAGCGCGAGATTGGCGTTCTGCTCCACCAGAAAAATCGTGGTCCGGCTTTCGGCGTTGATTTTTTCGATGATCTCGAATATCCGCTTGACAATCAGGGGGGCCAATCCCAGAGAGGGCTCATCCAGCAACAACAAGCGGGGCCTGGCCATCAGCGCCCGGGAGATGGCCAGCATCTGCTGTTCACCCCCACTGAGCGTCCCACCGGCCTGGTTGCGTCTTTCCGCCAGAATGGGAAACAGGCTGAAGACGTAGTCCAAATCCGCCTGGATGTCCTGTTTGTCTTTGCGCAAAAACGCCCCCATGTCCAGATTCTCGAGCACGGACAGATAGGGAAAAATCCGGCGCCCCTCTGGAACCTGGCTGATTCCCATGGCAACGATTTTGTCCGGATTGACCCGGCTGATGGGTTTCCCCATGAAATAAATTTCGCCGGTCCGCGGCGGCACGATTCCGGATATGGACATTAGGGTCGTGGTTTTACCGGCGCCATTGGCACCGATCAAGGTGATGATTTCACCGGTTTGAACCTCCAGGCTGACCCCCTTTAAAGCCTGAATATTGCCATAGTAGGTTTTGATCGCTTCCAGTTTAAGCATCGGCCGACTCCCCAAGGTACGCCTTGATTACCGCCGGATCCTGGCTGATCGCTGCGGGCGTGCCCTCGGCGATCTTTTTCCGTAATCGACAACAAAAATGCGATCGGAAAGGTTCATTACCAGCTTCATGTCATGTTCAATCAGCAAAATGGAGATCTTTTCTTCACGGCGTAATTTCTCGATCATCGCGTCGAGTTCTTTGGTCTCCTGAGCGTTCATGCCCGCCGCCGGTTCATCCAGCAGAAGAAGAAACGGCTCGGTGGCCATGGCGCGTGCGATTTCCAGCCGCCGTTGGGCACCATAGGGGAGGTTTTTGGCAAATTCGTTCACATAGGGATGCAGATCAAATTTTTCAAGGATTTGATAGCTATCGGAAATAACCTGTTTCTCTTCCGCCCTGGCCCGCGGTGGCCGGAAAACGGCACCCGGGATACCGGTACGCATGCGGCAATGCCGCCCAATCATCACGTTTTCCAAAACCGTCATGTTTTGAAACAGGCGAATATTCTGGAAGGTTCGGGCCATCCCCTTTTTGGTCACCTGATCGGGTTTGAGCCCGTTGAGACGGCTGCGGTGCCCCGCTTTGTCGGTCAGGACCACGTCACCCCCGCTGGGGGTGTAAATTCCGGTAATACAATTAAAGAAAGTGGTCTTGCCGGCGCCATTCGGGCCGATCAAGGCAACGATTTCGTTTTCGTTGATTGTCAGGTCCACCTCGTCGAGAGCGCACAATCCACCAAAATTCATGGTCAATCGGGTCACCGACAGGACCGCTTGCGTCGAATGATTAATTTCCACGGGTCTCGCTTCCACCTTCAAAACGATAGATTTTTCTGACGTCACTGATGATGCCTCCCGGACGAAAGACCATCATGAGCACCAGTACCATGCCGAAAACAAGCATCCGGTATTCCGAAAAGGCACGAAAGTACTCCGGCAGCAGTTTCAGCGCAAAGGCTCCGCAAATCACGCCCACGATGGACCCCATGCCGCCGAGGACCACGCAGCATAAAATAATGACCGACTCCCAAATGGTAAAACTGGCCGGGTTGATGAAGGTCGTCTTGGCCGCGAAGACCACGCCGCCCATGCCCGCCCAGGTCGCCCCCAAGGCAAAGGCGCTAAGCTTGGTGCGCGTTTTGTTGATCCCCATGGCCTGGCAGGCGACTTCATCTTCCCGAAGGGCCATCCACGCCCGACCGATGCGGGAGTTCTGCAGCCGTCGGACCACAAATATGGTGAACAGCGCCAAGCCCACCATCAAATAATAGATGTAGATATGATTTTGCTGTAAGGAGAGGGTCATCCCGAAAAACCCGGGGCGGGGAATGTTGGCAATGCCGCTGGGGCCGAAAGAGAATTCATTCCAATTTTCCAGGACCAGGCGGATGATTTCCCCAAACCCCAAGGTAACGATGGCCAGGTAGTCCCCCCGAAGCCTTAAAACGGGAAAACCCAGCAAAATACCGAAAATCATACCCAGGGCGCCACCAATGGGCAGGGCCAGCCAGAAGCCGATGCCGAAGTGATAATTCAGCAAGGCGTAGGAATAAGCCCCGACGGCATAAAAGGCGACGTAGCCCAGATCGAGCAACCCAGCCAAGCCAACAACGATATTCAGGCCCAAGGCGACCACCACGTAAATCAGGGCCGTGGTCATGATGTCGATTTGATAGAGGGAGGATATCAGGGGAAAAACCAAAAAGCCGACGCCGACGACAACAATCCCCGGCTTGGCGAATCGAGGATCCCTGATCAGGCGTTGAGCCGGGTAAGGGTCTCTTCTTCGCTCTCTTCGGCCCTTTTGATTCCCGCCTCCTTGCGTCGGATGAGAAACCGCCAGACAAAAGAGAGCAAAAAGGCGCCCACGCCGACATACGCCATGCGATGCCAACGCCATTCGACGGTTTTGTAAATGGTATTGACGCGAATGACCATGATGGGAAATGTCAGAAACATGAACCATAGGCTGGCCAAAAGCGATTTTCTTACTTCATCCCAACGAAATAGCCCGACGGCCATTGATTTGTCCGTGGTTGCCATAGGATCTAAACGGTCTCCTTCTCTATTCCACGATTGCCCACACAGAAAGCGTCAGACGATATCAGACTTTATCCATCTCTTTCCGTCCTAGAAGCCCCGAAGGACGAAAAATCAAAATCAGTACCAAAAAGAGAAAAGCAAATACGTCTTCATAGTCACTGGAGATGTACCCGGTAAAAAAGCTCTCCGTCCATCCCAATACCAGGCTTCCCAGAACCGCCCCGGGCATGCTGCCAATGCCGCCCAATACCGCTGCCACGAAAGCCTTGATGCCGGCGAGAAACCCGATGTAAAAATTGATCTGACCGATGTGCGAGGCAATCAAGATCCCCCCCAAGGCGGCGGTGGCCGACCCCAGCACGAAAGTCATGGAAATCACCCTGTCGACGTTCACGCCCACCAGCATGGCCATTTCGCGATCCTGGGATGTGGCGCGCATGGCTTTTCCCATCCGGGTGAATTTGATCAAGAATGTCAAAAGGACCATGACAATGGCCGTGGTGAGGTAAATGACCAATTCCGAAGGCCGCAGAATATGCTCAATCGGTTTCAAAAATTTAAAATCGGGAATCAAATTGGGAAAGGGGAGGAAATCGGATGTCTGAGCCAACAAAACGTAGTTCTGTAAAAACAGGGACATGCCGATGGCGCTGATCAACGCCGAAAGCCGGGGTGCCTTGCGAAGCGGCTTGTAGGCGATTTTCTCCATGGTCCAACCATACGAGGCAGCCCAAACGACCGCGGCAATCGAGGCGATTACCAGGATGGCCACGGTGTTCCAACCGGCCAGGGTTAAAATGCCCACCACGATCAGACCGGTAAAGGCGCCGATCATGTAAATTTCACCATGGGCAAAATTGATCAACTCGATAATTCCGTACACCATGGTATAGCCCAAAGCAATCATCGCATAGATACTGCCACGGGTCAGTCCGCCCAAAAACATTTCGAAAAAATAATCGACATTCATTTCCCCGTCATCTCCTTACAACGGCTGACCGGCGTGTTTTCGCCTGCGATCCAACCGTGACGGATTCGTAAAGGACCAAAACCGTCTGACCGTATAAACAATTAAGGAACGGAGGTTTTTTAGCCTCCGTTCCTTAATCGACATCTCACCGGCGGGCTATTTTATTTCCACATAGGCGCCGTTTTGAACCTGGTACATGGCAAAACCGACCCCGATGGCATCTCCCTTTTCATCGAATTTGATGATTCCCAAGGGGGTGGCCACCCATTCACTTCGCAGTGCATTGACGATGTCATCGTATTGGGTGGAGCAGGATTTTCCATGGCGTTGATCAACGCCAGGGCCGCTGCATAGGCGTTCAGGTAGAATGCGCCCGGGTCTTCGCCGTATTTCGCCTTGTGGGCCTCGACGGCTCGATGGCGATGGGATTCTTGGACGTATCCATGGGGCCGGTGGCGTATACGCCTTCGGCATATTCGCCGGCGACCTTGATGAAGGTGTCATCCTTTACGCCATCATCGGAGATAAAAATCGTATCCATGGCCTTTTTTCGCATCTGCGAGACAATCTTGGAAGCTTCGGGATGGTAGCCCCCGAAAATAACGGCCTGCGCTTCCGACTGTTTGATTTTGTTAACCACCGCCGAGTAATCCACGGCACCGGGGGTGACGCCTTCATACAATACCACCTCACCGCGGTTGTCCGCTTCGATGAAACTTTTGGCAAACTCGGCCAGCCCCTTGCCATAATCGCCTTTGTCATGAAGAACGGCAATCTTGCTGAGATTCAGTGTTCCCAGTGCAAATTCAACCTCCAATCGCGCCTGGGCATCGTCAGAAGCAATGGTTCGGAAGAAGTTCGGGTAATCACCACTTTGCGTCAGTCCAGGATTCGTTGCCGATGGCGACATGGTCACGATATGGGAATCCTTATAAATTCCCAAAGCCGCCTTCGTGGCGCCCGAACAGATGTGTCCCAAGACCACATTCACCCCTTCACCGGTAACTTTGGTGGCGGAACTGGTTGCAATCTCGGGCTTGCAAGCATCGTCTTCAACGATAAGTTCAATTTTTCGGCCATTGATCCCGCAAAGGGCATTGCGATGGTCCACCACCAATTCGGCGGCGCGGACCGTCGGAATCCCGTAGGACGCCAAATCACCGCTGTGAGCACCGACCACGGCGATTTTTACCGGTGGCAGTTCAACTTTTTCTTCTGCCTGGGTCGGCTCTTCCTTCTGACCGCAGGCAACGATCATGGCGGCGGATAAAATCATAGCGATGAACAGCTTGAACAAACGCCATTGCTTTTGATGCATCGTTTCTCCTCCTCGTGTCTCCTTTTGATTGTTGAGTTTTGCCTTCCATTGTGGATCTACTCTCTATAAGAGTGGGGCTAAGTATTGTCAAACAGAATCACCGACGCCCCCATGGCAACCGCATTTGGCACCCAATACGGCAGCCATGAAATGAATCGCCATCCATGGATCGCTCTCCGCCCCTGGAAACAAAACGTCAGCTAAAACCTTGCCCTGACCCGCAAACCCATGTATGAGAGTAAAAAATCAATAAATTGGGTCGGATTTGATCGCAGCGGATGACGGTAGGGATGATTCGACCTTAACCGTAACGATATATAATGAAAAAAGAAATCGGTCTGGTTGTCAAAAACGAAGCCACGGCACTCGAGCGGGCTGATCATTTTGAACAATGGCTGACGGGCAGGGGGCTCAGCGTGGTCCGCCGGCAGAGTTCGATGCCGGCCGTAAAACAGGCCCGGGGATCGCGGGGATGTTCTCCGGCGTCTCTGTTTTGCGTATTCGTCCTGGGTGGTGACGGAACCTTTCTCAGTGCCGTGCGCTGGATCGGCGATCAACAAACCCCCATCATTGGCGTCAAATTCGGTGAGGTCGGTTTTCTGGCCGAAACGACCGAAGACCGATTATGCGAGGTGGCCGAGGCCATTTTGGACCACCCCTTCACCGTTCGACCGCAAATGCGGTTGGAGGTTCAGATCTTTCGCCAGGGAAGAGAGATCGCCCAGGAGTGCGCCTTCAACGATGTGGTGATCAATAAAGGCGCCTGGCCCGGCTGGCGCGCATCCGCACCCATATCGACGACCAGTTCCTCACCGAGTACCGGGCTGACGGGCTGATTATTGCAACGCCTACCGGCTCAACGGCATACTCCCTGGCAGCCGGAGGGCCCATCATCCACCCGACCGTCCCCGGAATCCTCATCACCCCCATCTGTCCGTTCACCCTGACCAACCGCCCGCTGATGGTACCCGATGCCGTCACCATTACCGTCCAGCTGGTCGAGGACACGTCGGACATCATGCTGACCTGCGACGGCCAGGTCGGAATTCGAATCCATCAGGAAGACACGATCACGATCTGCAAAAGTCCCAGCCCGGTACAGATGATCACCCTGCCTCACCAAAACTACTTCGATGTACTCAAGGCAAAATTGAAATGGAGCGGCAGTCGTGTCTGACGACCGTTCAGAAACAAATCGAGCCTTTCAATTTATTGTCCTTTTCAATTAAAATAAATCGTGTTAACAATGTTCACATCGTTAAAATGAAAATTACATCTGCTCACATGCCTTGACGGTTGAACAGCCTGCACCCGACAGTTGCGTCTATGCGGCCATCCTGGATTCGCTGCTGAAAGGGACAGGTGCACTCCGGTTAGACTGTCATGAAGATCGCCGCGTTGTCGGCTGTGAAACCATTTGCGCGTTCGGTTTTACCGTTCACCTTAAACCGAGTCCAAAGGAGGTGATGACCCTTTTAATCTGGATGTATCGGCCCGCATAAACTCGTATTTTTAACGTATTAAGCCAGTTATGGTCACCAATGAGAGCTCTTTGGCTATTTCGGAATTACTCGCGTGAAGAGCGCTCATGTCTCAAACTCAACACCGGGGAGAAGGAAGCGATGATGAAACGTCTGTTACAGGTTGTTTGTCTAACAGTTTTATCCGCATCGTATGCATGGGGCGCAAATGTGGATACGTTCGGCATTGGCGCCAAAGCGACGGCGCTGGGTGGTGCCTTTTCAGCCTATGCGGATGATCCCTATGCCATTCATTACAACCTGCGGGGCTTGTACAGATTGAGCGGCCGACGGTATCGGCCGGCGTCAATATCATTGATCCAACCTTGAAGGTAAATAGCTTCCATGTCGGCAATGCAGATCCGACGGTTAATGGCAGCACCGATTTTGAAGACACGTCAAACGATCTTTTCGTCCCCCACATGGGATTTGCCATGCGTCTCACGGACAATTGGGCGGTCGGTGCGGCATTTTATGTTCCCTTTGGTCTGGATATATCGTGGGACGATAATCCGACAAAAAATCCGGGTGCGTATAACTGCTATCACTCCTACTACGACCGGGTTGTCTTGACCCCTTCCGTGGCCTACAAGTTCAATGAGAAGTGGTCCGTGGGTCTGGGTTTGGTGTTGGGCAAGTCGGAAAGCGGGGTTGAGCACCGCCTTTATGCCCCAGGCAGTCGACTGCATGGTAGCAAGATCGAAAGCGAGCTGGAAGACAATTTCAACTACTCCTTCAATGTTGGTGTCATGTACCATCCAACCGAATCCATCACCATGGGGCTGACCTATCGCAGCAAAGCCGATACGGATTTCGAAGGGGAAGTCAAGATCGTTGGCACCGGCATCAAAAGCGATATCGAGCTGGATACGGTCGATCATCCCCAACAAGTCCAGTTTGGTCTGCGCTTCCAACCGATCAAACGGGTCTCCATGGAAGTGGATGTGGTCTGGACCGATTGGAGCATTGTCGACAGACAAACAACGACGTTTTCCGATAATTTTCTGGGTGTTTATGGACCCGGAAGTCCACAGGACATTCCGCGGCACTGGAATGATACCATGCAATTCAAGGCCGGCATCGAGTGGCAGACAACGGATTATTTGGCACTCCGGGTCGGCTATTTTTACGATCAGAGCCCCATTCCGGATGAAACCTTTGATCTTGTTTGGCCTGATGCGGATAAAAAACCTATTCGATCGGATTCGGCCTGAACCTCGGACGGGTCACGGTGGATGGTGTGGTGCAATACATCCGCACCGAGGTCAACCGCCAAATTGGCGGGGAAAGCGACAGCCTGAATTACACCTATCACGGAGCGACAAGCCTCGATGCGGAGGGACATTTGTGGGGCTATGGGCTGACCGTCAGTTATGCCTTCTGAGCCTGCATTTCCAACCCAATAATGATTGGCGGCTTCCGGCGATGTTGACCGGAAGCCGTTTTTTTGGCCGCTAAGCGGCTTAAAGGCTTAAGGCTGATGAACTCGTAAAAAGTTGCATTTCCGACGATTCGTAAAAAGCCCGAGATCAAGGCTTGCGAATCCTGAGAATACCGCTATCGCGGGTGCCGTAGGCAGCGTACTTTTGCGTACGCCGCAGTGACGAAGGATACGCGTAACGCCGATATCGGGCTTTTTACGAATCCGTCAAGGCTGTTTCAAACGTCTCCTTCATCATCATTCCACAAATCAATGCCGCCACCGAAGAAATCAGCAATACCAGCAGCATTGCCTGGTAGCCCGCCAGCGCGTAAACACCATTCGTCCCGCGCGGATAGCTGTCCAGGATGTTTCCCAGCAGGGGCATGTAAACGGCACCGCCCAGAAACGGAAACAGGTTGACCGTGCCCACGGACGTGCCGGCCATGGCAACTGGAAAGAGTTCCTTGGCCGTGGTAAAGCCGATGGCCACGATGGCGGATGAACAGATCGCGAAAAGAAAAAAGAAAATGTAGAGGGCATAAACGGGCAGGCTTGACGGGAAAGCGTAAAGCACCCCCATCTCGATCACCAGCACCAACGTACAGCCGACGAGGGGTTTCTTGCGGCTTTTCAGGATGCGGTCGGAAAGAATCCCCAAAAACGGGCTGCCGATAACCATGCCCCATGCGATCATGCTCAAAACCATGCCCGCCGTTTCCCGGGTCAGCCCATACACATGCATCAGAAAAGGCCCTCCCCACAGGCCGCCCAATCCGAAAAAGATTCCGCAATCGAAAAAAAACCACAAGGCCAGGGGCCAGAAATACCGGTTGCCCAACACCATGCGCACCCCGGTGAAAAGCGGAATGGCCTGAACCGATGGGGTCCGGGCCGCAACATGGCCGTCCAGATCGGTAATCGCCGGCCAGCCCTTGGCCTGGGGCCGATCGCGAACCACCAGCCAAACCAACCCGACCAACCCGAAGGTGAATCCGCCGATCAATTCGAAGGAGAGCCGCCAGCCGAAGTTCTCCGTCATCAAGGCCAACAGCCACGTGGCGGCCATGACGCCGGCACCGCCCATGGCGTTGAGAATCCCCGCCATGGAGGCGAATTCATGGGGATAGTACCACTGGGAAAGGATTTTCATGGTGGGGATAAAGACCATGGAGACCCCAAATCCCACCAGAATGCGTCCGACAATGGCGGTCCCGATATTGGGCGCCAGGCCGAAGAGGATGCTGCCCGCCGCCGCGAAAAGAAGAAAAACGGTTACCGTGCGCCGCGGCCCCACGGAATCCGACAACAGACCGGCGGGAAGTTGCATGGCCGCGTAGCAGTAAAAGTAGATCGACCCCAGCAGCCCCATGGTCCCGGCTGAGGTGTGAAAATCCTTCACCAGGCTGTCGGCCACCACCGACAGGGACAACCGATGAAAATAAACGAAAAAATAGGCGGTTGCCAGAATCGAAAAAATCAGCCAGCGATAGCGAAACAGGGGATGGACGGACGTTGCGGACATGGCGGCGCCTCCAGGCATGCGGGAAAATATTTCGGTGGTGAATGGACAAAATCATCATGCCACAGACCATGGCCGATGGAAAGAAACCGGTTCCTTTTTTGTTTGAATCCAGACATCCCGGTCTTATGCTTACGCATCGAGACAACTGACCGATACCGATTCAAGGATGCCCTATGGATGCAAACGATCGAAAAACCTGCAAATTGACGGCCGTGAGCGATATTCAGGAACACCGGGGTACCGACAGCCAATGGATTGCCCGGAAGCCCGGCGCATGGATGCTGATCGCCGGCGCTATCTCCTGGGTGGCGGCGGCATGCTGGCCTGGCTTCTTTTTTTTAATAGCAGGGCCACACGCTTTCCGGGTTTTCGATCTGATACCGGCCGAGCGCGTGATCGTTGATACCCTGCTGTGCCTCGCCTTTTTCATCCAGCACAGCATCATGGTCCGTCGCTGGTTTCGCCTATGGCTGACCCGCCGTGTACACGCCGACTTTCACGGTGCGCTCTATGCCACCGCCGCCGGAACCTGCCTGTTGGCGCTGGTCCTCTTCTGGCAACCGGTCGGTGGCCCGCTATGGCACCCGCCGGACTGGATCCGCTGGTCGATGATGACAATTTTTCTCTCGGCGGGTATCGGTGCCGGATGGGGGGCGAGAAGTCTGGGAGAATTTGATGCTCTGGGGGTCAAACCGGCCCTGCAAGCGTTGGATCCCAACCACGCCCCCCCGCCGTCGATCTTCACCGTTCGCGGGCCTTACCGCTGGGTACGCCATCCCCTCTATCTTTTCAGCCTGACCATCATTTGGACGGGGCCGGTGTTCACCCTCGACCGGCTGCTGCATAACGGGTTATGGACGGTCTGGATCATCATCGGTGCCATCCTGGAAGAACGCGACCTGACAGCCTGTTTCGGGGATGCCTACCGAAACTATCGACAACGCGTTCCCATGCTGCTGCCCAAAAGCCTCAAGCCGTGTCTGCCCGAAACGCGCCACGCCCCTGAGCCATAATAATGAGAGCGGTTGAGGAGCTCATGGGCTTTTCTCTTGCCGGCAAACCGTGTATGGTGGCGCAACCCCTACTTACGAGGAAGTCTTGATGCAAGGTTTACGGATTCACGCCCTTATCGCCATCGTCGTCCTGGGCTTGCCCTTTTCGGCCCGGGCCTTTACCCTATCGGGGAACCTCGTTCAAGGCGGCATGGCCATCGGCCATGTAGCGCCGGGGTCGCGGGTTTCCTACGAAGGCCGGCCCATTCGCGTCTCGCCGGATGGATTGTTCGTGATCGGCTTTTCCCGGGATGCCAAGGCGCAAGCCATGCTGACGGTGCAGGCGCCGCAGGGAGGCATCGCAAAACACCCCATCAGTATCAAGCCCCGCCAATATGACATCCAACGCATCGACGGCCTGCCCCCGAAAAAAGTGACGCCCACCGCCAAAGCCGATCTGGCCCGCATCCGCGCGGATATCGCGTTGGTCCGAAAGGTACGCAGAAGGGATGACCCACGGACCGATTTCGACCAGCCCTTCATCTGGCCGGTCCTCGGCCGGATCAGTGGCGTTTATGGCAGCCAACGCATCCTCAACGGGAACCCGCGACGGCCCCATTTCGGCGTCGACATCGCCGTGCCCACCGGAACTCCGGTCAAGGCGCCGGCGGATGGGGTGGTGAGCATGGCCCATGATGACATGTTCTATTCCGGTGGCACCTTGATCGTCGATCATGGTCACGGGATCTCCACCGTTTACATGCATCTCAGTAAAATCCTGGTTGCCGAGGGCACGCAGGTCAGGCAGGGAGATGTCATTGCCCAGGTGGGCGCCACCGGCCGGGTGACCGGCCCGCATCTGCATTGGGGCATGAACTGGTTCGAGACCCGGTTGGATCCGTCCCTTTTGGTGTCGCCCATGCCGGAAACCGCCGCCACCCCTTAAGCCGGATCCGGATGGTAACGAATCAACCCTTCCTGGACCACGGAGGCCACCAGCACCCCCTTGCGGGTGAAGATCCGGCCAATCGTCAATCCCCTGGCTCCAGACGCACTGGGACTGTGCATGGCGTACAACATCCAGTCCTCCATGCGAAACTCCCGATGAAACCACATGGCGTGATCCAGGCTGGCCACCTGCATTTGCGGTTGCCAAATAACGCGGCCATGGGGACGCAGGACGTTGGAAATCATGCCGAAATCCGATGCATAGGCCAGCATGTATTGGTGAACCGAACGGCAATCGGGCATGGGGCCGATCGCCCGGAACCAGTAGGCACTGGCCGGCGCCTTTCGTTCCGGATGCAGTGGATCGACCGGATCGATGGGCCGGACCTCGATGGGTTTGGCACAAAGGACCTTATCGCGGATATGCCGCGGCAGGTGCCCGGCAAAGCGACGGGCCATTTCGATCTCCGGCTCCAGATCTTCCGGCCCTTTCATGAAAGGCATTTCGTCCTGGTGCTCGAAACCCGATTCATCAAGCTGAAAGGAGGCGGACATGGAAAAATGACGCGTCCCTTTTGCACGGCCACAACTCGTCGGGTGGTGAAGCTTTTGCCGTCACGGACGCAATCCACCGTGTAGACGATGGGTTGGGTGGCATCCCCCGGGCGCATGAAATAGGCATGCAGACTATGGGCATGCAGGTCTGGAGACACGGTCTGGGACGCGGCCGAAAGGGACTGTCCCAAGACCTGGCCGCCATACACGGCACCGAATCCCAGGTCCTGGCTCTGCCCTCTGAAGATGTTCTCCTCGATTTTCTCCAGCTTCAAAAGCGCCAACAGTACTTCAAGAACGTCTCTTCGCGCGCAATCACTCATAACAGCACGTAATCTATAAAATATTTTAACAATAACAGCACATGCCGCACAGCACCACCCCTCGCCTCACGGCCCGATAGGGTGACAGACAGGGCTATCAATCTTATCGTCTATACAAACAGACCGCGTCAACCACAAACACCAAGGAGTCCACCCATGCCCGCGCCCAAGAATGCCATGGAAATCTTCAAGCACCTGCCCAAGTCCAACTGCCGTGATTGCGGTGGAAAAACCTGCCTGGCATTTGCCGGTGCCGTTTTCCGGGGGCAGAAAGAACTCAGCGATTGCCCCTACCTCGATAAAGATGTGATCAGCCAGTTTTCCACCGATGACGGCGATCAAAATCCGTTTGACGAGAATTGGGTAGCTTTTTTAACGGATATGCAGCAAAAGATCGCCAGCATCGATCTATCCGTAGCGGCCGATCGTCTCGGCGGACGTTATGATCATGGCCGCTTGACCCTCAAAATTCTGGGCAAGGATTTCAGCATCGATGACCAAGGCCAGATCTATTCGGACATTCATGTCAATCCCTGGGTTGCCGCACCTTTTTTTGATTACGTCCTCAACGCCGCCGGTACGGATCCCACCGGTCATTGGGTCCCTTTCAGGGAATTGAAGAACGGCAAGGATCGCTACCCGCTGTTTCAAAAACGATGCGAAGAAGCCATGAAACAGGTGGCCGACGGCTATACCGAGCTGTTCGACGACATCGTGCATCTCTTCGCCGGCCGGCAGGTCGATCAGCAATTCCAGTCGGATATCTCCGTGGTGCTTTCACCACTTCCCAAAGTGCCGGTCATGCTCTGCTACTGGCGACCCGATGAAGGGCTTGGCTCCAGCCTCAATATTTTCTTTGATCAGGCCGTCGACCAAAACCTCGATATCGGTTCGGTCTTCTCGTTGGGCGCCGGGCTGACCCAGATGTTTCAAAAACTGGCCGTCCGCCATGGGTATTCGGCAGCACACCGGTAATCTTCGGCAACGCCACCCGTCCACCCGATATCGCGCCGGCCGGGTCCATCGATCAATGGGCCTTGGCAAAGGCCAAGCGGATTCCCACCCCGATAAAGAGGAGACCGGTAAGCCGTTTGAGCCTTCCGCCGATCGTACTGCGGTGGCGGAAGCGCTGCGATAGCCGGCTGGCGCCATGGACCAGAATCAGGTACCAGATGCTGCCGGTGGTGAAAAACACCAGCCCCAACAGCATGAAGGGCAAGAACACCGTATCCGTCCGGGATGAGACAAATTGAGGTAGAAAGGAGAGAAAAAAGAGCGCCACCTTGGGGTTGAGAACATTGGTCAGCATGCCCTGCTGGAAGATCTGCCGATCGTTACGCGCGGTCATCCGATTGTCCGGCATCACATCGGCGCCGTTGGATTGAAGGAGAAAACGGATGCCGATCCAAATCAGATAGGCGGCCCCGGCAAATTTCACGACGGCAAAAGCATGGCGGACGTGGCCAGGATCACCGACAGGCCCAAGGCGGCCAGCAAGGTATGCACCCAAACACCGGTCATGATGCCGAGCACCGAGACAATGCCGGCCCGTCTCCCCTGGGCCAGGCTGCGGCCGATAATGTACATGGTATCCTGCCCGGGGGTGAGGTTGAGCAGGATGCAGGAGAAGACGTACAACGGGAAATCATGGATTCCAAGCATGAATGCGTCCTTTATCGGCCATGGGACTAGTAGAGCACGCCGCCCACGGATATACCCGCCCCAACAAAAAGATCCTTGCCGGGAACCCGGTAAATATAGGTCCGTTTTTTGGAGATCGCTTTCTTCCCCGGCTGGGGCCACATATATTCAACCCATCCATGTCCCGCTGTCCGGGCCAGATTGACGAAATGGACAAAAAACGCCTTGTTCGTCGGATCGGTCATCAGCAGGACGTGATCCATGTGGGTCAAGTCGGGTCGAAAGGGATGGGCGAGCATCTTTCCATCCAGATTCATCAAAAAGACATAGGAATCTTTCCAGACGAACGGCCCCTTCGGATCGCCGATAGCCTTGATCGCCGCATCCACACCTTGGGATTTGATCATGGCCGCCGCTTCATGGCATTTCATGACACACCCGTCCTCGGTCGCCGCCCCTGCTGCCCACGCGTTGACGACAAGCTGCCCGAAGATAAACGCCAACGCCACCATCGTCGTTTTTTCATGTCATCCTCACAAAAGGGTTGGGATTGAACCGATAGCGCAAGCTGTTCGGTCTAAAGCGGATGCCGTAGCAGTGCACTTGACCGACGCACGCCGCAGTAACGAAGGATGAAGCCTAACGCCGGCAGGCCCTTTTTGCGACGCCGTCGATCAAGGTACGGCCATCTGGTCGAGGGTATAGCGACTGAGCAGGCTGTCCGCCCAATAGCGATTCCCCGTACGGGTGAAAAACCGTTGAAAAAGAATCAGGCTCTCGCCGCGCAGGACACCCGAAATCACCGTGAGACGGGCATCGCGATAAAGTGGGGGCAGCCCGGCTCGGTCACACGCGCTGCCCCCGCCCATGACATCCTCGTAGGCATACACAACCCGGCCGATGCCGCTGAGCAAAATCGCCCCATAGCACATCAGGCAAGGCTCCATGGTACAATAAAGCGTCAACCGGGTTCGATCGACCAAGGGGGCATGGACATACAATTCCTTGAGCGTGTTGATCTCGGCGTGGTCGATTTCGTTGGGCGGGCCGGCGGCGGTTCCCGTTCGACATGAACGAACGAGCACCGCCGAATCGTCGGCAATCACACACCCAACGGGGAAATCGCCGTTGGCCAGGGCCGCCTCGGCCATCTCGAGCGCCGCCGTCATGAATTCCTGATCTTTTTGAGTAACGGTTTCGGGTCTCATGCAATCCTACAGGCGGTATCGTCACACGGACAACCACCATCGATTTCAAATGCGTAAACGATTCTGCCTCCATCTCCGCCCGCTTGGCCGGGATGGGCGTGAAGGGTGCCGTTGTCAACTGGCTCAACAAATCTTCCCGGGAGGGAATCCGTTCAAACCCGGAGGCGATCAACCGTCCCGTCTCGCCATCCAAGACATCGGCGTCCTCACCGTTGGTCACCACCACCACGGGAATCTGATACGGTGCCACCAAGCGGGAAATGGCCAGTGTGGGCCGGTAACGGGTCACCAACGACCCCGGTCCGTACTTGATCAGCATCATCGTCCGATCATCAAGCCCGACAACGAAGTCCACCCACAGCCGTCCCCGACGCTCTCCCGCCGCAACGATCAACAGGTTGTGCGGTTTGATGTCGGTCTTGCGATATCCCTTTTCATCGACCAGGAAGCGGGCAATTTTCTGACGATATTGTTCATCATGGGTCTCTTCCCGGACTTCATCGGTAATGAAATCACGGATGGTTCCCAATATCAAGTGATGTCCTCCCATCGCAACCCTTTCCATTCATCTGATGGTTTGCATTGGCCGACGGCGTTTCCTTCATTATCCGGCCAGCCGCCAACATAGCTATTTACAAAGCCTTTTGTCTGTGAGTACATAACGACTTTAAATTAATACAAGGTTCGAGAGACTACAACCAGGATACCATGAATCTCCGCGAGCAGTTTGAAAAACGCGAACAGAACTTCATGTCTCCGTTAGGCTGCCAAAGCGCCCAAAGCCGTGGCCGTGAACGGATGGAAACACCCTGCCCCATCCGCACCGTCTTTCAGGTTGACCGAGATCGGATCGTGTACTCCAACGCCTTCAGGCGGCTCAAACACAAAACCCAGGTATTCCTCAACCCGCTGGGCGATGAATACCGCACCCGGTTGACCCACACCCTGGAAGTATCCCAGATTGCCCGGACCATCGCCCGCGCCATGTTTCTCAATGAAGACCTGGCCGAAGCCATTGCCCTGGGGCATGACCTGGGCCACACCCCTTTCGGACACGGCGGCGAAACCGTACTGCAGGAGATCCATTCGCCAAACTTCTCCCATCACCGGCAGAGCCTGCGCGTCGTCGACGTCATCGAGAACAATGGTCGCGGCCTGAATCTGACCTATGAAGTTCGCGACGGCATTCTCAAGCACTCCAAGGGCTACGGCAAAATCATCCCCGACAATCCCGAGGAGCTGGCCTGCACCGTGGAAGGACGCATCGTACGCGTCGCCGACATCATGGCCTACCTGAACCACGATCTTGACGATGCCATTCGCAGCGGTGTGATTCAGGAAAGCCAGGTACCGGCCAATTGCACCCGGACGATCGGCAAAACACACCAGGAACGGGCCACCACCATGATCCGGGATCTGGTCTTTTCCAGCCGAGCGACCGACGGTGAACTTCACCTGGCCATGAGCGACGACGTCTATGATGCCATGACGACGCTGCGCGCCTTTCTCTACGAAAATGTATACCGCAGCCACCGCGTGCACCGTGAATTCATCAAGGCCAAAAAAATTCTTTCGGAACTGTATGCCTATTTTTTGGAAAACGAGGCGGTCCTGGAAAGCGAGCTGGCCCGCATGGGCATTGCCGGCTGTCTGCACAACGGCGAGGGCCGGGAACAGGTGGTGTGCGATTTTATTGCCAGCATGACCGATCGCCACGCCCTCGACCTCTATCAAAAGATCTTCTTTCCATCGCCCACCATCTGATAACCCACCGGAATACCGAGAGACGGATATGCCGCTGACCCTGCTGACACGTCGCGATCGTTACCGACCGCTGCTGGACCGACTGGAACGTCTGTTTCAAAACATGGATCGGGCCTACGACGCCGTGGCCGACCGGTATGGCTTTCATTGTGACGGTTGTGTCGACAACTGCTGCCAGACCCGTTTTTACCATCACACCCTGTTGGAGATGCTTTATCTTCAGGAAGGGCTGCGGACCCTGGCCGGCGACCCGTTGCGCGACATCCGGGACCGGGCCCAGGCGGTCAACCAACAGATGGCCGCCGCCGATCAGGCCGGCAGCAGTGCCCGCATCATGTGCCCGCTGAACCAGGACGGTCGATGCCGGCTTTATCCCCATCGGCCCATGATCTGCCGGCTGCATGGAATTCCGCATGAATTGCATCGTCCCGATCGGGGAATCATCCGCAACCCCGGATGTGACGCCTTTTTCGAGCAATGCCGAAAACAGGGAAAAACCGACTATATTCCCTTTGATCGCACGCCATTTTATCGGGAAATGGCCACCCTTGAAAAAAAACTGCGCCACGAAACCGGATACGCCAAAAAAATCAAACTGACCATCTCCCAGATGCTGGAAATCCTCACGGACAACGCCCATGAAATCCATTGACCCAGAAATGATCGAGAAACTGCCGGGCATGCCGCTCAAGGCCGGCGATACGTTTCACTTCCGTTGCCACAAGGACCTGGCCTGCTTCAACCAATGCTGCCGGAACCTGAATCTGTTTCTCTACCCCTATGACGTGCTCCGCTTGCGGCGGGCACTGGAAATGGATTCCGACCCGTTTTTGGAAAAACATGTGGATGTGGTCATGCGTCCAGGCAATCACTTTCCCGACGTGCTGCTACGCATGGCGGACAACGACGCCCAGACCTGTCCGTTTCTCAGTGCGGCGGGTTGCACGGTGTACCCCGACCGCCCCGATACCTGCCGGACGTTTCCGGTCGAACACGGCATGCTTTTCAAGGCACATTCCAACACATCGGAAAGGGTCAGCTTTTTCCGCCCCCCGGACTTCTGCCAGGGTCGGCATGAAACCCAGACCTGGACCCTGGCCAGTTGGGCCGACGATCAGGAAGCCGCCACGTACAACCAAATGACCGCCCGCTGGGCCGCCGTCAAGGCGCTATTTGAAAAAAATCCGTGGGATTCCAACGGGATGGGCAGCCCCAAGGGGAAAATGGCCTTCATGGCCGCCTACAATATCGACCGCTTTCGCGAATTCGTTTTTCAGAGCAGCTTCTTGAAACGCTATCGGGTGAAGAAGAATCTGGTGAAAAAACTGCGGGTCAGCGATCGGGAGCTGATGCTGTTCGGCTTCGAATGGATCCGCATGTTCGTTTGGGGGCTGCCTTCATCCAGCATCCGTTGACGGGCCGGCATGCCAGGATAGGCGCTATTTTTTACCCGCCACCGCCTCGGCGATGTTGAAGCAATAATCGCCGATCTTTTCCAAATTGGTCAAAAGGCTCACGTAGACAAGCCCCTGGTCGATCCCACATTCGCAGGAACGCAAACGCTGGATGTGTTCTTCACGGAACTGTTCCCGCAAGGCGTCGATGGTATTTTCGAGCCTGTCCGCTTGCTTCATGAAATTGGCCGGCCGCTGGCGCATGGCCGATGTGAGCAAATTCATGAACTCGGCCACGGCGGTGACCAGCTGTTCCAGGTTCACCATGGCCGAGTCGGTGAAGGTGAGGTTGTTTTCGATCATGTCCTCGATGGATTGGGCGATGTTTTCCACCGAGTCGCCGATGCGCTCGATATTGTTGGTCATGCGCATGAGGCTGGAAACCTCCTTGGCCTCGGATTCGCTCACATCGCTCTGATAGATGCGGGTCAGGTAGGCCAGGATTTCACGCTGCATATCGTCCAGATGGTTCTCCACCTTGCGCCACTTGGCCAGCTTCTTGTAATCCCGATCCCTGAGCCGCTTGACTGTCTTGCGGAACGTATAATTGGCCGTTTCGGCCATGCGCAGGATCTCGCTGCGGGTTTCGACAATGGCGGCGATGGGGGTGTCAATGAGCCGGTCGCCGAAGTTGGGCAGACGGTAATAGTCGATCTCATCCTCTTCCTTGGGGGAGAGCAAGATCGCCACCTTGATCAGCCAAGGGAGGATAAGGAGGAAAAAAGAGGCGTTGATCACGTTGAAGAGGGTGTGTCCGTTGGCGATATAACGCGCCATGTTGACAAGGTCGCCGCCAACCATCTCATCCACCGGCCCGGCACCGAGCATCAGGCTCATCTTTTCGACCAGTTTGACAAACAGCGGAAAAACACTCACCATGAGGGTCACGCCGATCACGTTGAACATGGTGTGGGCCCGTGCGGCGCGATGCGCGTTGATATTGTTGGACCCGATGGTGGCCAACTCGGCGGTAATCGTTGTTCCGATATTCTCACCCAAAACCAAGGCCATGGCACCGGGAAAAGCAAGCAGCCCCTGACTGGCAAGCGTCATGGTCAGGCCGATGGTGGCGGACGAGGATTGCACCATGATGGTCAATCCGGCACCGACCACCACGCAAAGCAGCAATCCATGCAAGGAACTGGGATCGAAGCGGGTGAAAAAATTCATGAAATTGGGATCGCTTTTGATCGGCGCAAGCCCATTTTTCATGACCGTCATCCCGTAAAACAGGATGCCGAAACCGAGGATGACATCGCCGATGTAGCGCGTCTTTTTCTGTTGGGTAAAGTACTTGAGCACCACCCCGACGGCGATGGCCGGCAGGGCCAGGGACTCCAGCTTGAAAGCGATCAACTGAGCCGTGACGGTGGTACCGATATTGGCCCCCAGGATCATGCCCACGGCCTGCTGCAGGGTCATCAAACCGGCGGTGACAAATCCGATGAGCATCACCGTGGTCGCCGACGAGGATTGCACCATCGCCGTCACCACCGTGCCGGTCAGGCAACCGAGCACCCGATTGGAGGACACGGCACTTAAAATGGCCTTGATCCGTTTACCGGCGGACATCTGCAGGCCCTCGGTCATCGTCTTCATTCCGAGGAGAAAAAGGCCCAGCCCACCGAGGGTCGTAATGAACACTTGCGTCATTGAATGCTCCGTTTCGGGCAAGCCGCTTCGCGGCGGCCATCTCGTCGTCCGATCGTGCCGATAAGGATATATATATTATTATTTCAATAGGTTAAATAAAAACGAAAACAAAATGTGGTTTGTTCTTACCATATGCCGGTCAGAAGTCAAGCGACAATGGAACGGCGTTCAGGGCAATCGCACATGGCATTCGATAACCGTTGCGGACAAATAAAGGGCCGGGCGCAGGCGCGCCATTGCGACTTCCGCTTGCCCTTGCGTCGTGTTTTTTTTTAATAATGAATTTTGCGGTATTTGGCCGCTTCAATCCGCGGCAGGCAGGCGCCCCCTTGTCGCCAGGTTCAGGAGAACGCATGTGAAAACGATCCCCCTAAGACTGATTCTTTTTTGGTATTGGCTTTCGCCACCGTCGCCATGGCCGCCGGCGGTTCGTCAGGCACCGCGCCTGCATTTCCGCCCAGTCTGGACAGCTACGGTGACGGCCACATGGACAGCATTCCCGGCATCCTCGCCAACCGGATCCGCCAGGAGCCCTTCAACCTGATCGCGACCCTGATATTTATCGGGGCCATCGTACATACGTTTCTCACCGGCCGGTTCATGGTGATCGCCCACCGCTGGCACCATGACCACGCGGAAAGAATCAAAAAAGGCATGGCACCGCGTGAATCGGTCCACCACGGGGCCGAATTGTTTCATTTTCTGGGTGAAGTGGAAGCGGTGTTCGGCATCTGGGCCGCTGCCCTGGTAGGCGCCTTGGTGCTCTATTTTGACTGGCCCACCGCCAAAAGCTACGTCATTCACGGGGTCAATTTCACCGAAGCGATGTTTGTGGTCGTCATCATGACGCTGGCCGCCACGCGGCCGATCCTCAGGCTTTCCGAGCGATTGATGTGGAAGGTGGCCGGCCTGCTGGGCGGATCACTCACGGCCTGGTGGTGGGCCATCTTGACCATCGGCCCGCTGCTCGGGGCGTTCATCACCGAACCGGCGGCCATGACCATCGCCGCCATGCTGCTTGGCGAAAAGATCTATGCTCTGTCGCCTTCTAAAAAATTCAAATACGCCACCTTGGGCCTGCTCTTCGTCAATGTCTCGGTGGGCGGCACCCTGACCAGTTATGCCGCTCCGCCGGTCCTGATGGTATCGGGCCCCTGGAATTGGAACACGGTCTTCATGTTCAGCCACTTCGGCTGGAAGGCGATCATCGGTGTCCTGTTGGCCAATCTGATCTATTTTCTCCTCTTTCGCAGTGAGTTGAAAGCCCTTCAGGCCCCCTTTGCCATGGAGCGTCTCAAGGATGAAATCCAGCAACGCTATCTCAAACGGCAGGATGTCGAAGCACAGTTTGACGCCTGTGCCAGCGAGTTCGAAAACCGATATAAAATCGTGGAACAATTCTCCAGCCAGCTCGACGACGCCCGCCAAGCACTGAATCAGCGACTCGAACGCGAGGCCCTGGTGGATTTGAAACAAAAAGGCATCGATCCTGAAACGGCCCGCACGGCTTTTCGGGAACGCAACCAGGAAATCCAACTGCGACGCATGCGCAGGGACCTTCCCGGCCTGCTGCCGCCGGAAGAGCGGCCGCCGTTCATCGATCCGGACTGGGACCATCGCGACGACCCGATCCCCGTGTGGGTGACCGTCGTGCATCTGGCGTTCATGGGCTGGACGATCCTGAATGCCCACGACCCGGCCTTTTTCATTCCCGGGATCCTCTTTTTCTTGGGCTTCGCCCAGGTCAGCGCGCCCTACCAGAACCGGATCAACCTGAAGCCCGCGTTGCTGGTGGGCTTTTTCCTCGGCGGTCTGGTCATCCACGGCGGGCTGCAGGGGTGGTGGATCGAACCGGTCTTGAGCAACCTGAGCAAAGTTCCCCTGATGCTGGGCGCCACGATTTTAACGGCCTTCAATGACAACGCCGCGATTACCTTTCTCAGCACCCTGGTACCTGACTTTTCAGATGCCATGAAGTACTCTGTCGTGGCCGGCGCCGTGGCCGGCGGCGGGCTGACCGTTATCGCCAATGCGCCCAACCCGGCGGGCCTGAGCATCCTCAAGCCTTATTTCGACGATGAGGTCTCGCCCGGCGGCATTTTCCTGGCCGCGGCCATTCCGACCGTTGTCATGTGGTTGCTTTTTCTTTTCCTGTAAGAAGAAGTATTTTCGAAAGTAAACCGGCCATGAAAAAGAAACCTCCAGCAAGCGGAATTTCCCAAGATACGATGATGCTTGATAATTGCCGGCCGCTATCTGTTTCAGCGGCACCGAATGCTTTAACCGAACGCATAAAGGAGCTGAACTGTCTGTACGGCATTTCAAACCTGTTAGAAAACCAGGACGTGTCGCTATCATGGATCATGCAACGCGCCGTCGAACTCATCCCCGCGGCCTGGCAATATCCGGATTATGCATGTGCACGCATTAGAATTGACGGCCAGGAATTCAAGTCCAGAAATTTCAAAACCGCGCGTTGGCACCAAAATGCACAAATTATTTTAAATGGAAAACACGTCGGCGCCCTGGATGTCTATTACCTGAAGAAACCACCGGCATGCGACCCGGGCCCTTTTCTTGAGGAAGAAGGCCACCTGCTACGGGCAATTGGGGAACGATTAAGCAAGGTATTGTGGTTAAAGCGCTCTGAAGAGGCCTTGAAGGAAAGCGAATCCCGTTATCGCATCCTTACCGAGCAGGTGGCCGAAGGTGTCGCCCTGGTCCAAGGTCTTCATTTTCAATATGTTAACCCCGCTTTTGGCAAAATATTCAAAGTCCCATCGGCTCAGGAACTGATCGGCCAATCGTTGCGTGACCTTCCCGCGACGGTCCCTGACGATATCGCCCGACTCTATGGCGCGGTGGGAAACGGAATCATCGAAAAAAAGTGGAAGATATTTTCATGCTCGATCGGCCGGATAAGCGCATTTGGATTCAGGTCTGCCATAGTCCGATCGTATTCCGGGGGAATCCCGCATTGCTGTCCACGTTCAAGGACATCACGGAAATAAAAGAACAACAGTTGGCCGCACAGCATATGGCAGATCAATTGGATAACGAAAACCGCGTATTGCGATCTTCTTTGAAGGAACGCTTCAGACTTGGCGGCATTCTTGGCCACTCTCCGGCGATGCAGCAGGTGTATGAGTTGATCCTCAAGGCCGCGGCGACGGATGCCAACGTTGCTGTTTTTGGGGAATCCGGTTCTGGCAAAGAACTCGTTGCCAGAGCCATCCATGATTTCAGCGATCGTAAAAGTAAACGCTTTGTGGCCGTGAACTGTGGCGCACTGCAGGAGTCCTTGTTTGAACGGGAATTTTTTGGACACCGTAAAGGTGCTTTTTCCAGCGCCCATGCCAATTCTCCAGGGTATTTGGATATGGCCGACGGTGGGACTTTGTTTTTAGATGAAGTGACCGAGTTGACCGTCAATATGCAGGCCAAGCTTTTACGCGCGATCGAAGGCGGCGGCTACCATGCCGTGGGTGGCACCGAACCGTATCAATCTGATTTCAGGATTATATCAGCGTCGCATTCGGCTTTGGATAATCATGTCGGCAAAGGTTTGATGAGAAGTGACTTTTACTACCGCATCCAAGTAATCCAGATCCAGCTCCCCCCTTTACGCCTTCGAAAGCAAGATCTGCCATTGTTAGTCGAGCATTTTTTGCGACAAATGAAAGTACCCGCTGCAATGAAAAGAGTTCCAGGACACATCATGGACGCGATAGTTTCCTATGATTGGCCAGGAAATGTTCGTGAATTGCGTAACGTCCTGCAAAGATACATCACTTTGGGACACCTTGATTTTTTGTCTCCCGGGCAAACGCAAAAAGCATTTGCTGCAAGATCCGATTTGGATCTTCGCAAGGCGATCGAACAAGTGGAAAAAGATCTCATCTCCAAAGCGTTAAGTCAAGCCGATGGTAATCGGACAAAGGCCGCCGCCTTGCTGGGTATCTCTCGCAGAGCGCTTTTCAGGAAGTTGTCCCCGCCTTGAGTGCCATAATCGCCCATTCGGGCGATATCGCACACGCAGATAAAACGATTTAAATCCATCGGGTTAAACAAAACCGCCGGAATTCATCGCGGGCGATTTCGCCCAGTCTCATCTTTAGGCCATCTCCGGCAAACCATTTTTATTCAATAATTACAGGATTTAATCAAGTAGCATGGCGACTGGCATCGCCCTTGCTCAACGATACCGTTCAGAAACAATGCATCAAGAAAACGTAAAATGGCAATAAACGAAAGGCATTATTCGATGAAACCCGATCCTTTTGGAAACCTTACAGACTGGGCACCGGTTATCGACCATTTCGAGGAATTGGCAAATGGTGGTCAGCTGGAAAATATCCAACCTGGCATTATTCGAATTTTGCGTTTCAAGGGAAATTGGCGGCTTCGCGAAGTGGTGCTTAAGCGTCTTGGAGAAATCAAGGTTCCTTCAAAGAAATTGATTTTTGCCGTTCTCGCCATTTTGACGGATGACAACGTTTATTATGATGCCAGAGTAATCGCAGGCGATACACTTTGCGATCTGTTGCAAAACGGCCAACCCGGGCATTGCGATGAATTCATCACATTGGTGAGAAAGGCCGTCGAAAAACTCAAGACAAACATTCAGCCGCCTTTCTTTGATGATACGTTAAGCCGGCTTTGCCGGGCTGCAGAAAGTCGTACTGTATTGGAAAATTAACTGCGAGAAAGTGGACGACTGAAAGGAATCAGCAATGAAACACCGAATCAATGACAATGGAAACGCGTTGAATGTTCATCAACACTTTTTTCTGGCAAACAGCCCCCATCCGGACACGGTGATCGATTTGACTGCCGGCCAGAAGTGGCGGCTAATGGGTAAACGTAAATACCAAACGCTGTTTTGCCTTCGTGGCCGGGTCTGGATCACGCAAGAACGTGACATCCGTGATTACGTGCTCGAAGAGGGTGATGCCTTTATCGTCACTCAGCGAGGATTGGTGATCGTCCGGGCCATCAGCCAGGCACGTATCGGCTACGCCGAAAGCATCGCGCCATTGCAGTCGAAAGGATATTTCCGGCAAACCTCAATTGAATCGTAGGCTGTCGCCGGCGTTCAGGAAGGCTGCGCAGCAACGGAGGCACAATGGATCTACACAAAATGAAGGGCACCCCCTCAAGCCCAGAAAAAACCTGTACGGTAAAAGTAAATGCTCGGATATGCATAAAAGATGTGGATAGCGATGAAGTGTTCACCTTTTGTCTCGTTCCACCTGAAAATCTCGATGCAAGAAACGGCAAAATATCAATTTTGACGACCTTGGGCGCTGCCTTGATCGGCAAAGCTGTCGGAAATGTGGTCACCTGGCGGGCGCCTCCGGTCCTAGAAGATTTAAAGTGCAATCTGTATTTCTTGACGAAGCGATGCTCAGGGAACCACCCACAACGCACCGTCGGAGAATTGATTGACCAGGAATCGGCTGACGCTGCCGGTAAAAAACTGCTTGCCCATGCCCCGTCGACCGACCACCAGGGTACCGAACCCGCCTTTGCGATAGGCTTCCAGGACCGACTTGCCGACCCTGAACCCGCCGTCCCGCACATCGACACGCACCTGCCGCTCCTCGATACCGGCATCCTTGAGCTTTTTCAGGGCATGCGCAAAAAAGCGGTCGATACAGGCCTTGCCGCCCTGTTGGATGACCGCTTCGAGATTCGAGGTGTCTTTTTGGTTGAAGTCGATGGGGCAAAAATCACCCAACCGGGGAGCGACATGGAAAAACGTGATCGAAATTTCGGAATTGCCGCCCAGCATGAAGCCAGGTGGTCCACCGCCCGCAGAGAACTCTCCGATCCGTCCACCGCCACCATCACGGCATTCGAGGGTCCTTTTCCATCCACCAGCCAGACGGGAATCAGCTGCGAATTGTCCACGATATTGGTGCTCACGCTGCCCATGAAGACTTCCGTCAATCCTGAAATTCCCCGCCGCCCCACGACAATGGCATCGTAAACCAGGGCCGTTCCGTATTCCAGGATGTCCTTGCCCACACCGAATTTCCGGGGCAGCGACATCGGCTGGACATTATCCTCCGGAACGCCCAGGGAGACCATCAGCGCCTTGTAGCGATCGAGCATCGTCCGGGCCGCATCGTGACTGTTGCGCATCAACTTCTGCAGTTCGGCGTTGGCGCTGGGTTTTGTTCGGGCTTCATCCAAAAGGTATTGGGAGATCGTCGGTTCAACATGGAAAAGCACATGATTCATCTCATGAACCGTACCATGCAGTCCGGCGGCATAGCGCAGGGCATTTTCCGAATGCCGGGAATCATCCACAGCGACCAGCACTTTCTTTTTCATAACGCGTCTCCTCGAACGAATGGGTGGGGGGTGAAGGATCAATGGAACATGCATTTCAGGGGCCGGCTGTTGAATGGTGCCGGGTGGAAATGGCCGCCCCTAAAAATATCGTAAGGGAAATGCGAAACAACTGTAAAGTCCAAACCACCGAGGTGCCAACGCGGTCATCCATGATTATGGTAAAATTTTGACAGGTCACCGGACCGGTTGACAATTCAGGCGCGAAAGCCATATGAACGGGCATTTTGATTACCAAAATCGATGGAGCGTATGAACGACACCCCCCTTCCCGAGCATTTCACGCAGCAGGCCGAGATGCTGGCCAACCGCGTCAAGAAACGCTTCAAACATCTCTACAAGCGTTTCGCTCGCCAGCAGATCGATGTTTTCCGACTCTATGACTGGGATATCCCCGAAATCCGCGCCGTCGTCGACTGGTATGGCGGCCACCTGGTCGTGGGCGAATACATGCGGCGCCAATCGACGCCCGCATGGCTGCCCCTGATGGGCCGGGCCGTGGCGGACGCCATGGAGGTGCCCGCCGAACGGTTGCATCTCAAGCAGCGCTGGGCCGGCCGGCAGGACGGCAAGCGCTACGAACGAATCGATTATACGGACAAGAAAATCGTCCTGCGCGAACGGGATCTGCGGTTCCTGGTCAACCCGTACGATTACGTGGATACCGGGCTCTTCGCCGATCATCGCGATACCCGCCAGATGGTCCGCGAAATGGCCGCCGGCAAGGATGTTCTCAATCTGTATTGCTATACGGCGTCTTTCTCCTGCTATGCCGCCAAGGGCGGTGCCCGCAGCACCGTTTCGGTGGATCGGTCGAAGAGCACGATTGCCTGGGCCGGTGAGAATTTCAAGCTCAACGGGATCGACCCGGAAAGCAACCGGCTGGTGCACGCGCACACCTTCGACTTTCTGGCCAAGGCCCGCCGCAAGGGCCGGCAGTTCGATCTTGCCGTGGTGGACCCGCCCTCCTACTCCACCACCAAGGTCCGCAACGCGGCCTTCGACATCCTCGTCGACCACCCCCGTCTACTTTCGATGGTCGTGGAGCTGTTGCGGCCCCAGGCCACGCTTTTTTTCTCCACCAACCATCAGGATTTCATCCCCCGCATGGAAACGCTGCCCGTGACCCGGGTGGAGGAGATCACGGAGCAAACCATTCCCGAAGACTACCGCAACAAACGCAAAACCATTCACCGCTGCTGGCGCATCACGGTTTAAGTTTTCCCGGAAATTGACAAGCGCCGTCTTTTTACGTTAAGGAGACGATAACAGGTGCGGGAATGCGTGACGTCGCGCATCCCGTTAAAAGGAAAGATGGTGTGATTCCATCGCATACCAGCCGTTGCTGTGATCGGGAACGACCGCCGCACGATGCCACTGTCGACTTATCGTCGACGGGAAGGCGCGGTCAGTAGGAACTAAAAAAACGCCCGTAAGCCAGAAAGCCTGCCTGTTGATTGCCCGGCGGTACCTTAATAAAGGCCGCCACCACGGATACCCGCTGGAAACTGTCCGTATCGTTTTCGTCCGGTCGTTCAGGCGAAGGGATACAGGCATTGGCTGCCGCGGGTTTTTTCATGGCATGCCCCACAGCGCCCCCCACCCCCTGTCCGGCCCATTCATTGATCTGCACAATGGAGTCAGCAGCCCATGATCACGGACAAAACCTTCGGAACCTGGATCACCCGTCTCATCGACCGCCAGAATCTTAGTCGGGAAGAAGCCCGAGAAGCCTTTACCACCATTTTGAACGACGGCACCACGGCCATGCAGCAAGGCGCCTTTCTCGCCGCCCTGCGGGCCAAGGGCGAAACCGAAGCGGAAGTAGCCGGCGCCTGGGAGGCGATCTACACCTTGGACACGGTCAAGGTGGATACGGCCATGGGCCTGCCGGTAGTGGAAAACAGCGGCACGGGCATGGACAGTTTCAAAACCTTCAATATCAGCACGGCCGCCGCCATCGTGGCCGCCGCCGTGGGCGTCTCCATGGCCCGCCACGGTGCCCGCGCCATCACCTCGGTCTGCGGCACGGTGGATATGGCCGAAGCCCTGGGCGTGGATGTGGAATGTGATGCCAACCTGGTGGCGCGCAGCATTTCAAGCGCCGGCATCGGCCTGTTCAACGGCATGAGTCCCAACATCCACCCAAGGCCCTGGGACGCATCCTCTCCCAGATCCATTTCGGTTCGACCCTGAATATCGCCGCTTCCCTGGCCAACCCGGCCATGCCCCGCATCGGGGTTCGCGGGGTCTACGCCCGGAAAATGATCGTACCGGTGATCCGGGTGATGAAGGCCATCGGCTACGCGCGCGCCATCGTGTTCCACGGAGCGGTGGATGGCACCGGCAAGGGCATGGACGAGGCCTCGGTGTGCGGCCCCACCTGGTGTGCGGAGCTCACCGAAACGGGCGAGTTCCACGAATACCAACTGCAGCCCGCCAAATTGGGTCTGGCTGTCCATGATCCGGCAGATCTGGCCCCGGAAAACGATCTCAAACGCGAGTCAAAACGCTTCGTGGCCCTGATCCAGGGCCGCGAAAACGGCACCGGCGCCCGCCGTCAGGCTCTCGAGCTCAACGCCGCGCTGATCCTGAAAGTGGCCGGCAAGGTGGATACGATCCCCGAAGGCATGGCCTGTGCCGCCAGAACCATTGACGATGGCAAGGCCTTCACCACGCTGGAAGCTGGGTCGCCGCCCAAAACCGACAGCCGACCGATGGCCTGGCACGGCTGCGCGGATTATTGGACTAAAGGAGAGGATCACGACCATGGAACTGCTGGTCATCAAATCAGGCGCCCGCTATCTGCGCATCAAAGCGGGCGAATTTACGCTCGTGGGACTGGACAAGGCCAGTGTTTTTCCCATGGCGCAACTGGAAACGGTGAAAGTCCATCTGGCTGACGCCACGCACCAGGGAATTCATGCAGCCGTTATTTACCGACTGATCCTCACGGAGGCGCCACTGGACGAAAAACCGCAAGAGGAGCCCGCCCGATGAAACTGGTACTAAGGGGTTTGGAACGGATCGCTATCGAACCGACAGCGGCCCTTGAGGCCAAAACCGGCATGACCCGGCTCTTCGTGCGCTACTGCGGGATCTGCCGCACCGATGCCAAGATGTGGCACGAGGGACACCGCGACCTGGTCTTTCCCCGGGTGCCCGGGCACGAATTGTTGGCCGAAGACGAAGAGGGCCGGGCCTTCACCGTCTGGCCCGGTCGCGTCTGCGGCCACTGCCGGTATTGCACCGGCGGACGCGAAAATCTCTGCGAATCCATGCAGATCATGGGCTTTCATTTCGATGGCGGATTCAGCCACACGGTATTGGCACCCACCGAAAGTCTGATTCCGGTACCGGCGGCATCGCCAACCATCAGGTTTGCTTCGCCGAACCGGTGGGCTGCGTCCTCAATGCCCTGGAAGCCCTCGACCTGCAAGCGGGTGAACAGGTACTGGTTTTCGGCGGCGGCACCGTCGGCCTGATCGCCGCCCTGGCGGCAAGGGAAAAAGGCGCCATACCGCTGATCATCGAAAAGGACGCCCGCAAGATCGCCAAGCCGCCGCCTTTCTGGCGGCGCCCAGATCACCGCCTTGCGCGAAACCCACCAAAGTGAGTTCGACGCGGTGATCAACGCCTGTCCCGATCCCATTGCCTTCAGCCAGGGAATCACCAAGCTGGCCAAGGGCGGCCGGTTCTCCTTTTTCAGCGGCCTGAAAAAGAACCAGACCATCGAGAGCAATTTGCTCAACCTGCTGCACTATCGCGAAGCCGCCGTTTTCGGCGCCTATGGGCTGACCCGCCGCGACATGAGGGCCGCCCTGGAACTGATCGGCCGCCACCAGGCGGCCCTGGAACATCTGGTGGAGGCCATCATCCCGCCGGAAGCACTCCCCCAAACACTTCCCCGCGTGCTGGCCGGCGAGCTTTTCAAGGTAATCCTGGATTTTACGGGAAATGCCGAAAAACCCAATGCGGTTCAACCCCAAACCACCCCGATCGCGGATTCGGTCATATCCTCTGGGCCATCCTCCGGCCTTTACCGGCGGGTCCGTGACGCCATCACCGCGCCGGCCACCGAGAACCTGCCCGCCGCGCGGGAAAAGATGGACAACAAGACCAAGCCCCTGGGGGCGCTGGGCCGCCTGGAGGAGCTGGCCATCCAGATGAGCCTGATCCAGGGCACCCTTTCCCCCCGCATCGATCATAAGGCCCTGTTTGTCTTTGCCGCCGACCACGGCGTCACCGAGGAAGGCGTTTCGGCGTATCCATCTTCGGTCACCGCCGAGATGGCCAACAATTTCCTCAACGGCGGCGCGGCCATCAACGTGCTCTGCCGCCACCACGGGATCGAAACCTGTATCGTGGATATGGGCATCGATGCCGATCTTTCGCCCCATCCGAACCTGATCGACAAGAAGATCGCCCGCGGCACGCGCAACTTCGCCCTGGCAGCAGCCATGACCCGGGAGCAGGCCGTCCAGGCCCTGGAAGCCGGCATGCGGTGCGTGATCGACGCCCACGCGAAAACGCCGCTCGACATCATCGGGTTGGGTGAAATGGGCATCGGCAACACCACGGCCGCATCGGCGATCATCAGCGCGGCCACCGGGATCCCGCCGGAAACCGCCACCGGCCGGGGAACGGG
>NZ_BBCC01000029.1 GCF_001311845.1 Desulfosarcina cetonica JCM 12296
GCTCCGGCAGCGACCGCCGGAACCCCGCTGCCCGCGCCCATGCCCGGCATGATCGTCAAGTATGAGAAGAAGGTCGGCGATACAGTCAGCGCCGGTGAGACCGTGGTGGTTCTGGAAGCCATGAAGATGGAAAACGCCCTGCCCGCACCGGCCGGCGGCACCATCACGGCCATCAACTACGGCTCCGGGGACTCCGTGGCCAAGGGTGATGTGCTCTGCGTTATCGGTTAGTAGTCGTCCATTTTCCTATCTGTTTATTGATTCAACCCCATTATTGGGAGCACAGCCCGACAACCACAGGGGCTGTGCTCCCCCCCTCGCTCTCAGCATTACACGTCGATGTTGACCATCGGGCTCAGGTTGCGTCCTGCCGCTTGCCTGACCCCACTAACACAAAGGAGATCGGTATCATGAAAGTCCATGAATACCAGGCAAAAGAACTGTTCCGTAAAAACGGCGTCGCCGTACCGGAAGGTGCCGTCGCCTTTACCGTCGAAGAAGCCAAGGCGGTGGCCGCCAAGCTGGGCACCTACCCGGTGGTGGTCAAGGCCCAGATTCACGCCGGCGGCCGCGGGCTGGGCGGTGGCGTGAAGGTGGCCAAGTCCCCGGAAGAATTCGACACCTATGCCAACACGATCCTGGGCATGAACCTGGTCACCAAACAGACCGGCCCCGGCGGCAAATTGGTGAAAAAGCTGCTCATCGAGCAGGGCCTGAATATCGCCAAGGAACTGTATCTGAGCATTCTGCCGGATCGCGCGACCGCCAAGATGATCATCATGGCCTCCGAAGCCGGCGGCATGGACATCGAGGATGTGGCCGCCAAAACGCCGGAGAAGATCATCAAGGTCTACGTGGATCCCAACGTGGGGATCCAGGCCTATCACCTGCGGGCCGCGGCATTCGGACTGAACATGCCCAGTGCCTGCATGAAATCGTTTACGGTCCTGCTAAAAAACCTGTACAACCTAGCCGTCAACTATGACTGCTCACTGGTGGAAATCAATCCTTTGATCATCACGGCCGAAAACGATGTCATCGCCTTGGACGGCAAAATGGATTTTGATGACAACGCCCTCTACCGCCATCCGGATGTCAAGGAATACCGCGACTTGGACGAAGAGGATCCCACCGAGGTGGAGGCGGGCTCCTTTGGGCTGAACTACATCCATCTGGGCGAGGGCGGCAACGTGGGCAACATGGTCAACGGCGCCGGTCTGGCCATGGCCACCATGGACTGTATCAAATACGCCGGCGGCAAGCCGGTCAACTTCCTCGACGTGGGCGGTGGTGCCAGCGCCGAGCAGATTGAAAACGGTTTTCGAATCCTGCAAAGCGATGAAAACGTGAAGGCGATCCTGATCAATATCTTCGGCGGAATCCTGCGCTGCGACCGCCTGGCCAACGGTGTCGTCCAAGCCGCCCAAAAGGTGGGCATGCGCGTGCCGGTGATCATCCGCATGGAAGGCACCAACCTGAAAGAGGGGCGCAAGATCCTGGCCGACTCGGGCCTGGAATTGATCAATGCCAAGGATCTGAAGGATGCCGCCGAGAAACTCAAGGCCGCCATCCAGTAACTCTCACAACAAGGTTTCGTAAAAAGCCCGAGATCAAGGCTTGCGAATCCTTGAGGAGGGAGGCGTACTCGACGTACGCCGCAGTGACGAAGGATGAGCGTAACGCCGATCTCGGGCGTTTTACGAAACCGCCAAATCAGCGAGGATTGAACCGTGAGTATACTAGTCAATAAAGATACCAAACTGTTGGTCCAGGGAATTACCGGGAAGGAAGGTCAGTTCCATGCCCGTGCATGCGTTGAGTACGGTACCCAGGTCGTGGCCGGTGTGACGCCCGGCAAGGGCGGCCAAAAGATGGACGAGATTCCCGTTTTCGATACGGTGGCGGGCGCCGTACAGACAACCGGCGCGACCGCCAGCATGATTTTCGTGCCCCCGCCCTTTGCCGCCGACGCCATCATGGAGGCCACCGATGCCGGCGTACCCCTGATCGTCTGCATTACCGAGGGAATCCCGGTGATGGACATGATGCGGGTGAAGAATTACATCAAAGACAAACCCGTGCGCCTCATCGGTCCCAACTGCCCCGGCATCATCACTCCCGGGGAGTGTAAGATCGGCATCATGCCCGCACCGATTCACATGCCCGGAAAGATCGGCGTGGTCTCCCGCTCCGGAACCCTGACCTACGAAGCCGTCCACGCCCTGACCCTTGCCGGTCTGGGCCAGACCACCTGCATCGGCATCGGCGGCGACCCGGTCAACGGGACCAACTTCATCGACTGCCTGGAGCGTTTCCAGGCCGATGACGCCACCGAGGGTATCGTCATGATCGGCGAAATCGGCGGCGACGCGGAAGAAAAAGCGGCCGAATTCATCAAGGCCGAGGTCACCAAGCCGGTGGTGGGCTTCATCGCCGGCCTCACGGCCCCTCCGGGACGACGCATGGGCCATGCCGGCGCCATCATCAGCGGCAACAGCGGCACCGGGCAGAGCAAGGTAGCGGCCATGAAGGCCAACGGCATCAATGTGTGCGAAAACCTGGCCTACCTAAAAGATGTGTGTTCCGAAACATTCAAATAAGGGATTCCCAACCTGAATCCTTATTTGGCTACCGGGAGAACGGGCGGTCCGCTTGGATCGCCCGTTCTTGTCCGGTACGTATAGCAGCCAGGAATTATCGAGGGGCTGGCCTGAAGATCAAGGCACCATCCTGGCCGGGATTAATCGATACCGTGCCAGAATTAAATGTTCTCAGATTGTAGGTTGCGTGCACGCACAGTCTTTCAAAGAAATGTCGCCGGTTGCTCGGTCCTGTGTGAAAACTTTGGTTGGCAAATGCATTTTGCACGACAGCACCATGACCAATTTCACGACCACTCCTAAGCCCGTTTAGAAAAACGCTGTGTCACCTTATTAAGCTCTTTTAAGATAATTTCATCTCCCACCCGTTTCGTGGCGTGATGGTCAGGCGCAATATCGACAAGCATACAGTAGTGATACAAAGCACGGGCAATCTGATTGCATCGCGCAAAATATGTTCCAACAACGCTAAAAAATGATCGCACTTCGCTCACATGAAAGACCTCGACATTGGGACAGTGCTGCCAGATCTCGTATTTTTTTTCGAGCGTCTTTGGAACCTGCGTGTGTTCCTGATGGTTGAGATAATATTCAGCAAGGCCGATCTTTCCAAACAGATATTCAGGAAATCGCTCGCGTGCCTCCATCAATGTTGCAAAATATAGCTCTTCCTGCTGGCTATGCATATAGGAAAGACAAAGATAATTGGCAATAGCCGGAACCTTCGGATACTGCTTTTGTAATGCGAGGAGTTCAGGAATAACTCTCAAAGGCTCTTCCTGAACCTGACGACACAACTGGTAAAGATAGGCTTTGTCACGAGATGGCATCTTTGCCAAATTCGATTCTTCTATGGGGGCATTTGTAAATTGGATGGGGCGTGGAATTCCGCCTTTTGATCGTTTGAGCGCCTTGAACACAGCTTTTCGATTCACATCGACCAGGACCTCCTGTGAATTGATAGGGCTCCGTGCCATTATGGCTTGCATAACCTTGAAGCGATTATAGTATTGCATCGTTCGTGTTCAGGTGTTTGTCAATATCTCTTTTTTTGATCACAACAATAACCAAGTAATGTTACTCTGCAAGACGCTAATTGGAGCATGATTAAATTGTCGAAATATACCTTAACCATGGGATTGTCAATTATTGTGATATGTCGGAGATGGATTATCAACTTGAAATTTCGCTCCTGTAAAATACAGGCCACCTGGTAAAATTGAGATGTTGAAAAGCCTGTATTTCTATGTAGCTGGCAGAACTGTCAGCTTTTTGCGATAGACAGGCCGTATCTAAAAAGACGGTGTTCGGGGAATATGTATTGTAATCGCAATGCGCTTAGGAACCGATGACGCTTGGGATAGATTAGCATGGTCGGTTTTGGAAGCAATGTTGATCCAGATTAGAAATTATTAACTAATCAGCGTTCATGATTATGATCTATGAAAACCGATATCTCAGAACTAACACCTTCCAAAAAAATGGATATTTCATTTATAACATCAACGAATTGTCTGATATTTATATATGAAATTTCCTTTAATGGTTTATTGCCTCTTCTTCCTGCAGGGTACCGAAAGGAAGATGAATCAGGATCAAATTTTTTAAAATCAGAAACTAATTTTCCAATAAGATCAAATTCATTGGGCTCATCTGACAAGTTATAAATCCTCATAATTATGGATTTTACAGTATCCCATAAATGGTGAAGTCTATGATGTTTTGGGTAACTACCTTCATCACCCAAAAAATTACGACCTTCTTGAATGATCTCTTTTAATCTTAATTCAATATATTGACGATACAAGAAAATTATTGGATAAATAAGAATATCTTGAAAACATTGTGACTGTAAAACATACTTCGCCAGTATATCTGCAGCCTCTTTATAACCCATTGTGTATGCTTCAATTTGATCTGAAAACCGATTTAGTATGGCGTTATTAAATGCGTCATCTGCAGCACTGAAAAGTGATATATATTCTTTTTTATCCATTCTATTCAATAAAATCCAAGAGCCGTAGAAAAGTTAAAAATAAACCGGGTATTTTCACCCTTAGGTTCTTTTCCCATATGAGCAATTTGACGCTATCCATTCAACACAATTATTCAGCATAAATCAAGATAACTAAATGGATTTTTTGGACAATATGGAGAGTAGTGCAGATAGTATTGGATCATGATCTTCCATATATTTTATGAATTGAGGTGGTTGAAATCCAGGTACTAAATCACGAATTTTTTCAAGTTTTATTTCAGTATTTAGTTTTTGTATATTTTTCATTATAATAGCTGATATTTTACTGGATCCATTTACATATCTCAGATAGCTATTTTCGGATATACCCATCAATTTTCTATGTTTTTCCCAAATTATTTTAGGAGCATCGATTTCAACCTGTTTGACATATGCAATGGTTTGTATACTTGCCTTTGGCAATGTTGCGTAGATCCACAATTTTGAACCATTAACCAAATTAACCTTGCGGTTACGAATCTCGATGACTTTTTGGCCGTTAAGAAATCTATCAACATACTTCGGCTTTATCGAAATTAGCGCATCAGGCATAAATTTATTCTCCATTTTTAAAACCGATTTCAAATATTTTGAATAGTTGTTTTGAAGATAATTGCTCGGCTGTTATAAGATTGGCTCCAGAAATTAAATTTTTAGATTTTAGAATGTCAAACGAAATTTTATTTTGGAAGATACAATAATTATCAAAAGTAAATGCATGTATTAAATTATCCCGATTTGAAATTTCAATCAATTCATTACGAGAAAGAACTCCTTGTCTCTCAAGAAGTAAGGATGCTTTATCAACTTTTATCACTTCGGAGAATGTAATCCTTCCACTCCCGATCACTTCTTTCAGTCCTCCATCATAACCAGAAATATAAAATATAACAAGCTTACCTTTTTTGAATATTGATGAATTTCTGTAGCTTCTAAAATAAGCTTTTTCTATGTGCAATAGTGCTTCTGGAGAGAAAAATAGATCCAGTTGTGTATGTGATAAATTGAAAAGATTTTTTGCATACTTATTTCTTATAGGGACTATAATCGCATCTCTTCCAGGACATAAAACAACGCCTGGAGATACAAGTGTTTCAAAATCAAATAAACTTAAACAACTACTTCTACCAATCTTAGACTTAATTATAATTCCAGTATTATTGAATTCATCTATTTTCGGCATTCTATCTGGAATTATTAAATCTGTGAGTTCTTCAAATTTAACCTTGAAATTATACCAATTCTTTGGCGTTATCAATCCATTAAATACAAACTTTATTAATTCTTTAAGAGGCTTGTAATTATCATCACCGGATACAGAAAGAAATCCTCTTTTAAAAGCTGTTGCAGTTGTCTTTGGTTGATTTGGACCTGTATTGAGCGTAATTATTGTAGGAATAGATATAGCAGTATCCCTCAATGACGCTTCAATAACATGATCAATAATCATCTCTGATTTAACTGAATTTTCATCAACGAAAAGATGCAATTTCCTCTCACGACTAAGACTTTTATAACTATCCCATGATGCAAATGCTAAAAACTTATCCTCTATTTTAGCGACAATTCTGTGGCGAGGAGACGGTTCCATCCCTGGATGCAATATCTCAGATATATGTTCTCTTTTTACCTGTAGTGATGTTAGAAATTTTTCGACGTCTTCTCTCTGATTTTCTTTAAATGACCCTACTGTTATGATTTTATCTTTAAAATTAACGATCAAAGATTGGTTGTTCGATGTGCCATCAATTTTAGGTTGATTAAGGTCTGAAGGCGACAACACTTCAATTGAATATGATTCTTTAAGTTGATCACTAACTGTAAGGATTGCCTTTTCTCTGGTAATAAATCCATATGCCCCGTGATGGATACAGTAAGCTAAATGCGTTAGGTCTGAACGATTTTGCGAAAATGGGGCATCAGCATTTTCCCGTTCCGGGAAAACAATAACTTTTAGTTCTCCAATAGTTTTGTTTATTTCATTATCATTTATTGTTGGCAAAGTAGGTAGCTGCTTAGCAAACTCAATAATTGGATCTTGGCTTTTTTTTCTATTTCTTTCTAATTCTTCACAAAATTCAGGTGTAATATAAATTTTAATCTCGTTATTTAATCCAGCAGTAATAAGTCTATTTGCATTTATTTTATCAACCCTTCTTTTTACTACATCAAAAAAGACATTCAAATCAATTACATACGTTTGACTTTGATATATTGGGCGTTGCGATGTCCTTAACGATTTTAATCCGCTTTTATCGACACATGAATTGAATGACATGAGTTTAAATAAAGACGGGGTATCCAACTCTTTAATTCTAAGATTAATGTTCCTATTGGTTGTTTTTCCCCCTTTTAATTGCTTAATTAATGTGTAGCCAGATTTATGCCAGAATTTATTTGACACAAGATCAGCTGCAACCCGAGCATTAACTGATAGAAAGTTATTTTCCTCAGCATATGCTTCAAACTTTTCCAAAAGAGCTTTACCTATTTTCAGTTTGCGATATTTTTTTACTATAAAAATCTGAAAAATTTTTAAAGTAGGAAATTTCCCTCCAAACATCAAATACCCTAAACATTCATTTTTCTCTTTATCAACTACAACCCACAATCGACCGTTGTTTGCTTGATCTAAAAAAGCCGATTGAGGTAGAAATCCGAAAGATTTTCGGTTTGCATCAGCAAATTTTTGAACCGAAATAATAAAGGGAACAACCTGTGAAGGTTTTGTTAATATGCTGAAATCCATCATTTTCCCCATATTCTGATGCCGATTATACAAAGGGTGTGACAGATACGGTCAAAACCGTTGAAAAAAACCTTATTAGCTTCAAGTTTTTCAGCAACCCGAGAAAAAAACACTGTCTGGTTCTATCTACCAACCTCAATTTATATTTTCTCAAAATAAGTTCTTGCTGTGTTAAGATATCAAGGAACATCAAATGGTTATCACCGACTTTTAAAAAAGTCAATGAAACTGGCTTATTATGAATAATTATAACCATAAAAAGCCTCCCAACCCACCGACCAGGAGGTATTCTCCTCTATCCCATAAACAAATCCAATATTGTCGATTATTGAAAATCGCCGTCAAGGAGGCATAAATAAAAATACATCAAAATCCCTTTTCCATATTATTCGTCCCTCTCTGCAGATAAAAAATCGTGTCTTCAATTTGTCTGACTGCAGATACTGGAGATAATCACACGGGTGGCTCGCGTTGTGCTATGTACATTGGCTTTTCAACGGCAGCCAGAAATTTGCATTTTTGTCTATCAACAAACTCCAGTCCGGGCATTCGCATTTCCCGGACAGCCACATATAGTATTCAAGATAATGTTTTTGGGCTGCGTTATCGGTCGTCACGGTTCGGCAATGACGTCCAACCATCCCGCTGATTTAATACTTTTTCAATTTCACTTCCGAATACTTGGATCGGGATTCGTCTTTTAGGCAATACTAACGCCATGGAAAGACGACCCGGAAGTTGCGGTTGAACAAAATGGAGCCGGATGATAACTGTCTTTTAAAAATGGGTCGCCCAGCATGGGTTGTTCAACGACCAAGGGAGCGCGCGGGCATGGCCCGCCGATTAAGAGTTCAACGCAGCGCCTGCGCCGCTTGTCACCGGCCCCGCCTGCCAACGCCATCGAGTACCGATCATGCACGAAATGGGCATCGCCATGGAGATCGTCGAGATCGCCAAGGCTTCCATCCCGGCGGATATGCACGGGGCCAAGATTCAGCGGGTCAACCTGCAGGTAGGCAAGCTTTCCGCCATCGTCGCGGACAGCCTGCGCTTCTGTTTCGACCTGGTAATCAAGGAGACTCCCCTGGAAGGCGCCGAACTGGTCATCGAAGAACTTCCCGTGGTGGCGCATTGCAAGGATTGCCAGCACCGCTGGACGGTTACCGAACCGGTATTTCTCTGCCCGGCCTGCCAGAGCGGCAGTCTCGACATCCTCTCCGGGCGGGAGCTGGAGATTAAATCCATTGAAATCGAAGACGAAGATTGACGATTTCGTAAAAAACCCGATATCTGCGTTACGCTTCGCCCCTCGTTACTGCGGAGTACGTCCATGTACGCCTCACGCCTCGGGGCTCGCAAGCCTTGATCTCGGGCTTTCTACGAAATCATCTAACATGCAACTGTTTACGCGCACACAAAGGTAGATTATGTGGTTTTTCGCCAATCGCCTCACCAAGCGGAATCATCGCGGCCATCACGACCCCCACGACCATCACCACCATGATCATGGTCATGCGGTGGAAACCCGCCGGTCCGGCACCCGGGAAATCCAGGTGGTCCGACGGGTCCTGGACGCCAATGACGCCATGGCCGCGCGCCTGCGTGCCGCCTTTGCCGAGAAAGGCGTTTTCGTGCTCAACATGATGAGTTCGCCGGGTTCGGGCAAGACCACCACCCTGCAAAAAACCCTGGCCCGCATCATGCCAAGGCTGCGTTGCGCCGTGATCGTGGGTGACATCTGCACCACGGTTGATGCCGACCGACTGGCCCAGTCCGGTGCGCCGGTCGTGCAGATCAACACCGACGAATTCGGCGGCGATTGCCACCTGGCGGCCCATGTGGTCGAACGCGCCGTGGCCGGCCTGGATCTTGACGGCATCGACCTGCTCATCGTGGAGAACATCGGCAACCTGGTCTGCCCGGCCGAGTTCGACATCGGCGAGGACAAGCGCGTGGTGGTCCTGTCGGTCACCGAAGGCGAGGACAAACCGGCCAAATACCCCCTGATGTTCCGGGAATGCGACGCCACCCTGCTCAACAAGATCGACCTTTTGCCCTATCTCGATTTCGACATGGACCTGGCGCGGACAAGCATCGCCAAGATCCATCCCGGCATGCCGGTCTTCGAAATATCGGCCAAAACCGAAGTGGGGTTCGATGACTGGATCGGATGGCTGGAAGCGCAGGTAAAAAAGAAATTGCAATGATTACCCTCATCGAAGCCAAAAACTATCGTTGTCTACATTACATCAGACAGAATCTTGAACCTTTCCAAGTGCTGGTTGGACCGAACGCTAGTGGTAAAACGACTTTCCTGGACGTCGTGTCCTTTCTTGGAGATTTGGTCTCGGAGGGACCGATATCTGCAATCGGTAAAAGAACAAAAAATTTTGAAGATCTGCTTTATTGGCGAAAAGGCGATGGATTTGAACTGGCCATTGAAGCGACAGTCCCGGAAAAAATACGGGAATTGCTGCGTGATCGGGATTTTAAAAAGATCCGCTATGAAATCGCCTTGCAATTCGATCAAAGCAGCCAGGAAATATCAATTCGTGCGGAAAAAGTGCTTTTAAAAAAGTTGGAGAGCAAACCGGCGGTTTGCCAACGGTCCCTTTTTCCATCCGCATTGGACCCACCTGAAACCATCATAACATCCTCAAGGCTCAAAGGCACATCGATCATTGTCAACAAAGTCTCAAATGGAAACGACAATTACTACTCCGAAGTTTATCGTGAAAAAGGGAAGGGTTGGGCGCCCTCTTTCAAACTCGGCCCTCAAAAATCAGCTTTGGCCAACCTTCCAGCGGACGAGGCCAATTTTCCAGCTACTTCGTGGCTGAAAAACTTGCTGTCAGAAAATGTCACCCAGCTCATGCTTAACAGCTTGCTAATTCGTCAGGCAAGCCCACCCGGACAAGGACGTAACTTCAAGGCCGACGGATCAAATCTGCCCTGGGTAATTGATCGTTTAATAAATACCGATCCGAATCGATTTACAAACTGGATATCCCATTTGCGCACCGCTTTGCCAGACCTTGAAACGATCCGAACCATCGAACGTGAAGATGATAGACATCGCTATTTGATACTTGACTATGCCGGCGGTCTCAAAGTGCCTTCGTGGATGGCTTCAGACGGCACCCTGCGACTGATGGCGCTCTCAATTCCGGCATATCTTCCCAACTTTTCGGGTATCTATCTTATCGAGGAGCCGGAAAATGGCATCCATCCACGAGCTGTCGATACGATGTTTCAATCTCTTTCATCGGTCTATGACGCCCAAATTCTCGTGGCCACACATTCTCCGGTTGTGCTTAGTCTAGTAGGAGCCAAAAATGTCTTGTGTTTCGCCAAAACAAAACAGGGAGCCGTCGACATTGTTAAAGGTGATGAACATCCAGCCTTGAGGGATTGGAAAGGGGAGGCTAATCTGGGCGTGCTGTTTGCCGGTGGGGTGCTGGGATGAATATATGCAAATATGAATCAGATTTGGCGATTCTCACAGCGGACAAAAACATGAAATTTGCTTTGGAGGGACTGCTCAGCCGACCAATAGCGCTGTCCATTCGTCCTATATCCGCAGCTTACTATATTCATCCAGAGAGTGACCCCGGATGCCTGCTGCATGCGGATGCATTTATGCGCCCTTTTGTAAGGCGATTTGCTCATGCTATCGTCATGTTCGATCGTGAAGGCTGTGGACAGGAGGCAAAGACCAGAACCGAGTTGGAGACGCAGGTAACAATTATGCTCTCGCGATCCGGCTGGGAGGAACGGGCCGCCGTCATCGTTATTGATCCGGAACTGGAAAACTGGATTTTCAGTGACTCTCCAGTAGTAGATACCGCCTTGGGGTGGAGAGGGAATGATCCATCCCTTCGAAGGTGGCTGGAAAATAAAAATTACCTTTTAGCGGATCAAATAAAACCATCCCGTCCGAAAGAAGCCATGGAAGAGGCGCTTCGATATATCCGCATGCCACGGTCTTCTTCCATTTATGGAGACATCGCCCGAAAGGTCAGTGTCGGGCGATGCACAGACGACGCTTTTCAGAAACTGAAGACGACGCTTCACGCATGGTTTCCGCACCTTGCTTGATTAATGAGAATCCACCGTCAGGTCAGCGGTAGTCGAATGACCATCGTCGTGCCCTGCCCCGTTTCGCTTTGACAGGTCATGCTGCCACGATGAGCCGTGACGATGGACTGCACGATGGCCATGCCCAGGCCGTTTCCCGCCTTGCCCTTGGTGGTAAAAAAAGGCTCGAAAATCCGTTCCCGGTGCTCGGCGGCGATGCCGCACCCATTGTCCGCAACGCTTATCTCAAGACTACCGCCATCGATTCTTCCGCTGACCCGCACCCTTCCATGGTCGTCTATGGCATCGAGGCTGTTTTTGATCAGGTTGTCGAACACCTGGTAGGCCAGTCGGGCATCCGCCTGAACGACCGGAACCTCCGGGGACCACGTCAGCGCCACCACCATATCCCGTTGTCGGATGGCCGGCTCGTGCATGGCCAGCACCTCCCGAATGACCAGGTCGAGGGCCACGGGTGCCGGATGGATCTCGGGCGGCTTGGCGAACTTGAGAAAATCCTGCAAGAAGGTCTTGATGCGGGCCGCTTCCGTCTCCATCCGGGCCAGGGCCTGTTCGGCTCGCGGCGAGAGGGTTTCCCCTTTAAGGGTGTTGGCCGACATACCCACATTGTTAAGCAGATTACCCACCTCGTGAGTGACTTTGCTGGCCGATATGCCGAGCACCGCAAGATTGCGGGCGTGGGCCAATGCCGAGGCCGTTTGGATTTCACGGTTGATGGTCGCCTTCAAAGAGGCGGTCATGGCATTGAAGGCGTGGCCCAGGTCTCCGATTTCATTGGTGGCGGTCACGTGTATCTGGTGATTCAGATCGCCTTCGCCGATGCGCCGAACCTGTCGGTGCATGGTCTCGATGGGGCGAGTCAGTTTTTTCACTTGGATCCATCCCAGCAAAACAGCCACGCAGCAGGCGAAGACGATGATGGTGACCGCCCAAACAAGGTTGGCATGCAGGTAGGCGTATATTTCCGGCATGGCCTGGCGCAAGACAATGACCCAGTCCTGCCCCGGCAGATGGGATCCCAAACAAAAATACCGTTTTCCATTGGATTGTTCGATCCATTTGACGGGAAATGGAGAGTTTTTGACGAATTGCAGCCTATCGGGTCCGTATGGGGGAATCCCGCGAACCACGCGATCGATTTCCCGATGGGCCAAATACCGGCCCGACGGATCGATAATGAAGACCTGTCCGGTATCGCCGATACGGATGTCCTCCAGAACATCCCAAACATGCTTCATGTTTAACCTGCCGTAGAGCACGGCCTCGATTCTTCCCATGCGTTGCACGGGAACGGCCATATGAACCTGGGGAAGATTGTCCTCCCCGACGTCCACCGCTGAAATGGCCGACTGGCCGGAAAATGCTTTTTTGATGACGCCGGCGGCCGATGCTTGATTCGCCAAAGGGACAGCTTCCGAATCCGGGAGACGCCGGCCATCGGCAAAAATCAGCAAGACACGGTCAAACTTCGTTTTACTGTATTGAAAGGCGGATAACACCATCTCCGCTCGCCAGTCACTGAACCGGACCGACCGGAGTATCCACGCCAGGCTTTCCATATCCGCAGCCGCGTTGTCCATGAACAGACCGATCTCCGAAGCGGAAGCCCGGATGATGTTGCGATAATCTTGATCGATGGTTTTCTGAAAATAGCGGGAGTTGGTCCACATCAGCACCGAACTGGTGACGGCGATGCCCAGGATCACCAAAGGCAGCACGAACAGCAGGAGCTGTTTGAATATCCTGGTTTTGCGGGGTGTTCGGTTCATGCGTCATTTGTATAGTATTTAAGATAATGTTTTTGGCAAGGCCAGAGGGAGGAAGCTGTATAAACCATACCGCGACGACCGATAACGCAGCCCAAAAACATTATCTTGAATGCTATAGCTCGGATTTCCGACGGAATGCAAGCCATCAGCGTCAAGCAAGGTCAGGAGGTGCGCCGGGATCGTTGCTTCCCGAACAGCATTGGAAAATGAACGGATCTATTTTTTGTGGCTACCCTCTTCCTTTTCTTGCGGCATGCAGGACAAACGGCAGGCGGCCAGCATTGTAACAACCGACAACACAGCACCCATGCCCAGCAACGGCCGCACACCGCCGGCCTGCACCACGAAGGCTCCCATAGATATGCCGGCCAGCAGGCTAGTCCCGCGCAGGGCGGTCAGGGCGGAGAGGATGCCGCCCCGGCGGGCTTCGTCGCAATCGCGCTGAACGCGGCTTATCAAGAACATGGCCAGCAACGTGAAAAGGCAACCCAGGCCGGCCATGACGAGGGCGAACAGGGTCAGCCAGGGAAAAGCGGTGAGAAGAATGAAGCCCGCCCCCACCATTGCTAAACAGGATACCAGAAAGGTGCGGTCGGCCATGCGCCGGTCCATGACCGGCAGGAGGAAGGTGGCCAGGCAGGCGCCAGCTTGGTAACCGGACATGACCGCCCCCCAGGCAACGATATCGCCTTGGAAAAACATGCGATTGTACACCGGCGCACCGAAATTCAATATTCCGCCGACGATACCGGAGGTGAGCATTAGAATCGAACAAGTGCCAATCTGCGGGTCTGTCAAAGGTTGCAGGTAGGCGCGGATCAACCGTCTCCACCACCTCCTTGGCCGTTGTTCGCCCCCCTTGCCGGCCGCCGCATCCACCTGCGGCAATCCTTTGGCCAGCCATGCGCTGCACCCGTACATGGCAATTCCGATAACCAGGGCGACGCTGGCGCCGGCATGGCGAATCAGCAGGCCGATCAGGAGGGGGCCGCCGATGCCGGCCGCCAGGGCCACCCGCTCGTTGACCGCATTGTATCCGATCAGCGTCTCGGGGGCGACGATGTGGGGCGTGATGCACAGCCGCGAAATCACGAACAGTAGCGAAGCGCTGGCGAACAGCAGATAGATGGGCCACACGGCCCACTCTCCCCGGGCATTCAGCAACCCGATCGACAGCAATAACCGGGCCAGGGTGCCACCCACGATTCCGCTGCGGGGACCGATGCGGTCCACCCACCGGCCGGCCAAGGGCCCCAGAAAGATGGCCGGGACCTGTTGGATCAGGCACAGCAAGAGCAGGTTGGCGTGGGATGCGGCAAGACCGAAAAATAGCTCGGCCAGCAGGGTCAGGTGAACGAATTGGCCGCCGAGGTCGGAAAACAGTTCGGTCAGGATCATACGCCGGGGCATTGGCATGGGTCGCTTCATGGTCTTCCTCATCGCGTCAACGGGTAAAAAGAGATAAACGGTGCTGTCTGAGACCAGTCTATGGGATCGGTAATTCAGGTAACAGGGAGGCAATCGGGCATTTATCGGGTAAAAAATGGTTGGTGAAAGGTCGTGCCGGCGTTTTTTTAACCAAGCTTGGGGGGCGTGTGCGGGAGCGATTACAGTAGCGGGAGGGGGTGCCACAGGGGGGGCGATCCTCTCGGGGTCATTCACCCCTGAAAAATGCCTCTTTTTTGCCCGTTTCGCGCCCTCGTTCGCAAAAGCAGCCTGTGTCATAGTGGGTGGCAACACGGATAGACGCCGGCCGGAAAACATCCGGCCGGCATGTCGTCAACCCAGGCACCCCGAATCGGCCATGACACAGGCGGACGCATCTACAACCGACACCAGCATCGAGGCAGAACAGATCGTCACCGTCAACGTGAAGATGAAGGCCTTGATCGCGCGCATCCGCCGCATCGCCCCGATGGCCAGACGGGTGCGCATCGCCGGAGAAAGCGGCACGGGAAAGGAGCTGATTGCCTGGCTGTTCCATGTCTGCAGTGGCCGCAGGGGCGCCTTCGTGGCCTTTAACGCGGCAGGGGTCGACGATCAATTTTTTTCGGACACGCTGTTCGGTCATGTTAAGGGTGCCTTCAGCGGGGCAGAAAGCATACGCTTGGGGCTGGTCGAGGAAGCCCGTGGCGGGACTCTGTTTCTGGACGAAATCGGCGAGTTGAACCCGGCGTCCCAGACCAAACTGCTACGCCTGATCCAGGAGGGTGAGTTTATGCCCCTGGGAGCGGATCGATCCAAAACGGCCGATGTGCAGGTTGTCGTGGCCACGCACCGGTGCCTACGGGAAATGGTTAACAAGGGAACATTCAGAAAGGACCTTTATTTTCGCCTGGACGGTCACCGCATCGACCTTCCGCCCCTGCGCCAACGCCGGGATGACATCATCCCCTTGGTAGATCATTTCGCCCGACAAGTGACGAATAAATTCGGCCTGCCCCGCCCCAGAATCGGACAGGAGGTCTGGGACCTCTTGACCGGTTATGATTACCCCGGCAATGTGCGCGAGTTGCAGACCATGGTCGAAGTCGCCATGATCGACGGCAACGGCAGGATCCATGCGGATGCGATCCGCGATAAGATGGCGCGCAACCGCATGCTGATGGACGAGTCCGAAAAGGAAACCGGGTCGGCGGACCAATCGTTGAAAAAATGGGCGACCCTCCCGACCATAAAGGAACTCGACCAACTGCTGTTGAACGAAGCCCTGCGCCGCGCCGGCGGCAACCAGACACGGGCCGCCGCGATGTTGGGTATTTCCCAGTCGGCGGTCAACCAGCGGTTGAAGAAGATGAGAGGGCAATCTCCTCCGTAAAAAACGAACCGACCCGTATCGCTGCTGCCATCTTTGCAAGTTTCAACTTGCCCCTCCAACACCCATTCATTTATATACTATGGCATCTTTGATTTTTTAATCCGCCGGCGGGGCGACCGGCGATGCTCTTTATGGCAAGGTTATCCCGTGGCACGTATTTTGGCTCTGTTCATCCTTTTCCTGGCGTTATTGCCGCTTGCCTGCGAGCGCTCCCCGGCGTTACCGGTCGCGGATCCACCGCCGGCCGACACCTTGCGGTTCGATGTGTTCAATGCGTTTCATTCCTTGAATCCAAAAGAAATCGAATGCACGGGGGCAAGTTGGATATTCCCGCTGCTTTTCAGTACCCTAGCGAGGATTAATCCAGAAGGTCGACTGGAACCGGACCTTGCCAGGAGCTGGCATTACGACCGTGAAAACCGAACCTTGCGTATTGACCTGAGACGCCACGCCAAGTTCCATGATGGCATGCCGGTCACATCCGGGGATGTCATCTTTTCCATCCACCGACAAATTGAAGGTCTTTTTCGAGACGCCAAACGAGCGATCCTCACAATCGACCCCATTTCCAAGCACGCTCTCAAAATCGTGCTGTCTCACGATGACCCCGGGTTCTTTGATCTTATTCATAAGACGATGATCCTGCCCCGTCATGTATCGATGGCATCCCACCGGGATCATCCCCTGGGTTCCGGCCCCTACCGCTTCGATGAGAAACTCGATGATCAAAACATACGGCTCTCCGCCTTCCATGATTACTATGGTGGTCGACCGGCCATCGAGCACGTGCTTTTCACGCATGTGACCGACATGGAGCAGACCTGGACACGACTGCTGGCCGGAAAGACCGACATCGCCGTGCGCCTGGCCCCGGACAATCTTCACCGAATGAAATTCATCCAGCAACGTTTTCATATCAATCAATCACCATCCTGGTTTTGCAAGACCCTTTTATTCAACACCGCCGATCCGCGCCTCGCCGATGTCCGGGTACGCCGGGCCCTGAGCCTGGGCATCGATCGCGACCACATGGTGGAGAAGATTCTCATGGGTTACGGACGGGTGGCCACGGGGCCCTTGGGATTGGATTCGCCCTATGGGCGGTCGGACCGCCCGCCGAGGCCCTACGATCCCGTCAAAGCCAGAGAGCTGCTGAACGATGCCGGCTGGAAAAAGGACACCGCCACGGGGATTTGTCAAAAAGACGGTCTCGGATTGGAATTCGATTTGCTTTACATGCAGGAAAGCTCTATTGATGAAAGGGTCGTACGCTTCATCCAGCTATGTTTGGACGAACTGGGGGTCAGGGTGCGCCCGGTGCCGGTCGACTACGCAACCTTCCGGCAATCCTTCTATGGGAATACCGCTTTTCAGGCCGTACTTACGGAAACCATGGGATTGTACGATTCCCATACGCCCCTATTGATAGCCTGGATGCCACCCGAAAGGGGGTGTTCCAACATGGGAGGCTTCACCTCGCCGCGGATCACCGAGTTGTTGATGGCCCTCGAAGACGCCGGCGCCATCCAAGCCCAGCAGGCCATCTGCCAAGCTGTCGAAGATCGCCTGCTGGCCCTCCAACCGGCGGCCTTCCTCTACCAGCCCACCGAAATAGACGTCGTTTCCAAACGCATTTACCTGCCCCATGCCTTTGCCGCCGACACCGGTAGTGTCCGACGCCTGTACCAGGCGCAGATCCGGCCCCGTCGATAACTTCGACAACGTCATTCTCCCCGATTCAAAACCTTATTGCCGCCATTAGTTTTCCAATGAAACAGTAATTGCCTGTTATTGCTATCATTTCTACCTATTCCAATTACTCACCCAATTTATGATATTATTTTTCTTATGGAGATATGGTTTTCCCAGTCCAATAATATTTTTTAACTATTTAATATAATTAATAATTAAATCATTGGCATGCTGAGTGCAATACCCATTAACAACTCCGGAGGGAAACTAACAACAATACAACACAAGGAGAATTGAAATGAACTCGAACGAACACAGCAACGCAAAAGAGATCGTCATCGTCGCCACACCGGGAACCTACCAAGCCGCAGACCAGTATTACTCCTGCTGCGAAGGTGGGGCCCCACGATCCGAACCTAACCCCTATCCCCCGCCGGGGCCGTCCAGGCCCCGGCACACCCGAACCCAACCGAAGCCAAGGGCCCTTACTTCCGGTTGTCAACCGCGCCGGGGGAGCCGCTGCTCCCCGGCGCCATCCCCCAGGCCAGGAGGTAAGCATGCCGACCCATAAAATTTCTTGTTATATCTTAGACGGTTCATTCACCTACCGCGGGGTGGATTACAGCACCTTGCACCACACCCTTACCAAGGCCGATTGTATCCTGCCCCGATGGGCATGGAAGCGCGTGGCCGATAACGATCCGGAGATCAAGCAAACCGCCGTATGGAGCACCCTGAAGGCCCAGGGCTTTCTGATTCCGGCCGGGACGGACGAGTTCCAGCTTTTCCTGGAGTGGCGCGGCGACCATGCGCGCAATTTCAACGAAGTGAAGAGCCGCGTCCTTTACACGCGCAAATGCGACAACGACTGCGCCTATTGTAGCCTCATGCCGCACCTGCGCCGCGGCTTTCACATGAGCGCCGAGACGGCCCGGCTGATGGACCGCTTCCATGCGGGCTTCATCGCGGAGAAGCGCCCCCTTTCCGCCCGGGACGCCTTTTTGGGCGGCGAGCCCTTCCTCAACTACGGTGTCATGTGCGATTCGGCCCGCCGGCGGTTTGACTGCTGCCAGGCGCTGGGCATCCCCTACCGGTTTTCGGTCACCACCAACGGCAAGCACCTGAGCGTGGCGCGGATCGACGCCTTGCTTGAATGCGGGCTGGAGACCCTACACGTCAGCCTGGCCGGCCGGCCGGGGTGCATGACCGCCTGCGGCCCTCCCTGGGCGGCCTCCCCAACTACCAGAAGGTGCTGGGCAACCTGGAGCTGATCAGTGGCCGGGTGCCCGTGATTATCGAGTACCAGTACGATGCCGCGGCCGATGACTACCGGCGCATCGGCGAGATGATCGCCGATTTTGAGCGGCGGGATATCCAGATCGCCGGCATCGAGGTCACTCCCATTCTGCCCCGGCGCCAAGACAACCACTTCAACGCCGGGTTCGGCGACTTGACGATCCTGCACTGGATCAACGCCGTGATCGAAGACGCGGGCTTTCCCGCCGAGCGATCCGCCCCTCTGTTCGCCTGCATCGCCGACCAGAAAGCCTACCACGTGTATGACGTGGACGGCAGCATCATCCCCTGTCCCTCCCTGCAACTGGGCGAGCGGGCCTACGGCCATGTAACCACGGGCATCGACTACGTGGCCGAGACCCAGCTCCTGGAACGTCGGTTCCCGGAGGAATGCCGCACCTGCGCCTTGCTTCCCACCTGCATGGGCGGCTGCCGCCTGCGGGCCGACATGGAGAACGGCGACTTCAACGGCGTGATCTGCAACCGCGACCACCTGGAAACGGAGCTGAAACGGTATATGCGCCAAAAGGCGAAAGACGAGCTGGAAAGGCGGGATGCCTGCGGGGATTTGCCCGTGGACGAGTAGGGTAAACCAAGTCCAAGCTGTGAACCGGGTTCCGGATGTTGGTTTCGGAACCCGGTTTTTTGTTTTCGTGTCACCGGCATGGCCCGCTCTTACGGGCCGAGCGGTTGCCGACCGAAGAGTGAGCCAAACCCGGCAAAAAAAGAGAATCGGTCTGGATTCGGTAAGGCCCGATCCACGGTGAATCGGACTATTCTTTCCCGAAACCGGTTGGTTTGCGCTTTTCCCGCCACCGAACAAGCTGCTCTTTCGCCTTTTCAATACGGGGATCATTGAACTGTTGCATTCTCTCGAGGGACTTCTCGCCGATGGTGATCGCTGTCTCGATGTCTCCCTTCTCACCATGGGCATGGGCAAGATTGAACTGGCATATGGCCGCACTCCGGTAATCGCCTTTTCCCAGATAATGATCCAGGCACTGTTTATGGCAGCGAATGGACTCGGCATGGTCTTGCAGATCCGTCTTGATCAAACCGATGTTCTCCGTTGCCGTTATTTCCAGGTCTTTGTCTTCCAGCGCCTTGGCAATGGAGAGAACCTGTTCATGACAGGCTTGCGCCTTTTCGGGTTCATTCAGATGCCGGTAGGCGATTCCCAAATTATGCAACAGGACCGCACGGTTCCGCTTGATTTCATTCCGCTTGGCAGGATCGTCCAATTCGGGGACTGCCTGGACGGCCTTTTCCAGAACATCCACCGCTTCCCGGTAGGTTTCGCGCCGGACATGGACACTCCCCATGCTGCCCCGGGCTACAAACACATAGTACTTGTCTCCGGCCTTTTCGGCAGTTTCCATGAGACGTTGATCGGTTTTCAGGGCCGCATCGAGATCATCGAGCCGCTTGTAAATGGAAGAAAGTTTGAACAGCATGAAGCAAAGGTTTGGAGACGCCGGTGCCTGTGCATGATTATCGAGCCAGCTTTCATAAAAACCCCGGATAATCTGTAAAAAGTTTCTGTGATAGCGCCGGTTGCCGCTTGCCTCGAGGGTCTCCAGGACATCGTCGAAAGCATTGGTCGTCGTCGGCGTGTTCGGATTTTGATAGCCTTGCACGATAAGCTTCAATCCCCAGGCAATCCCTTCCGCGCCCTTATCGCCGATATTTCTTGCGATTTCCAGGGCCTTGGCGGCACATGCGCCGGCGGCTTCATAGCGCTTGAGGTGCAGCAGAGCATTACCCTTGTTGGTCAACACGGTGCTTTTAAGGCTTTGGGATCGAACCCGCTCACAGTACAGCAAGGCTTGGTCATAGGATTCGATGGCCTTTTCATAGTCCTTGCCATGGGAATGGGCCTGTCCCAGGCTGTTGTAAAGGGCGCCGATCCTATTACTGCCTTGCGCCTCGTAGACATCGGTAGCCTGCGTTAGGGCTTCAACGGCCTTTTCATGTTGGCCTTGTTCCAGATAGACCTGGCCGAGCATGTGTCCGGCTGCGCCCATGCCCTCCGGTTCGCCGGCCGTGTTTGCGACTTCAAATGCCTGCTCTGCGCAATCCTTGGCGCGATCCGGATTGTTGTTTGTCAGGTTGGCTGCGGCAAGATAGTGGAGCAGGGCAGCCTTCTCCTTGGCAAGGCCGTCGTCCCCCGCCTCGACACCGCAACGGGTATTGGCCTGCAAGGCCTGCTCCAGCCACAGGATCTGAGACTCCACGGGAAGCAGGATCATCAGGAATTCCCATGCGACGCAGGTCAGATTGCTCACCAGCCGGGCGGCGGCAGGATCCTCGGCGCTATTGTCGACGCACCATTTGTGCAATTTTTCGATATGCGGCCATTCTTCTATTTTTATGCGTCCTATGACTTCTTCACCATCCGCCTTCTGATGCAGGTATTCTTGATGCCATGAAGACAGGTCGCCGATGTAGCTGAAAGTGATATTGAGTTTTGAACGTCTTTCGATTTGCTTCATCGATTATAACCCCTGGAGCAGATTCTCGGCGTGGGCCAATAGCAAGGCATGCATCTGAAAACGGCCGTTTTTCATCGGTTCAAGTAGGCCTTGGTTGGCCAACGCCGTGACCACCGGCTTCGGATCATGGACGCCGATGCCGGCCCATGCGGCCGTTAGGCGTTTCAAGTCGAATGTGGCCGGTTTGGGGGCAAATGAACTCAGGAGGGCAAAACAGATTCTCGTTTTATTATCCAGCCGGTCCGTGCTTTTCTCAAACAGCATTTTCACGGTGGGAAGCTCCCCTTTGACCGGGTCGAAAAGATCGTGGGGAGCACGCTCTTGGAAAACCGAACCGATGCTTTCAATAAGTTCATCCAACAGCGCCTTCACATTATCGGGCCAGGTTTCGTTCTCCGTTCTCAGCATGCGACCGGCGACATGAATGGCCAGCGGCAGGTTTTCCAGGGTGTTCACCAAAGCCAGGCACTGACTATGATATTCTTCAACCACCTCCGGTATCAGAATCTTCAGCAATGCCATGGAATCTTCTTCCTTGAAGACATTCAATCGATAGACCGCGTCCGCAGAGTAGACGAGATGTCGGGCGATCTCCGGGGATCGTGTGGTGATAATCAGCACGTTGGTATCCCCCACGGATTGCCTGAAACCGGCCACGTGATCCACTTCCCAGGCGTCATCCAACAAGAGCAATAACCGTTTGCCGGCGATCCGGTCCCGCAGAAGGGAGATGGCCGCCTCAAGACGGGTCGTTTGCCGCAACTCCCGGCTGTCCAGCAAATGACGCTGCCCCAGGGTGCTGAATCCCGTAATCGGATTGAATCCCACCCCCATCGGCATCCAGATGACCCCGTCCGGAAAACCCTCCTGCACGGCGACATCGTTGGCCAGGGCGGCGGCGAAGGTGGTCTTGCCCACGCCGGGCCACCCATGGATGGCGATCATTTGATGATTCGTTCCAGTGTTGAGAAGGCCCTTGATGTTGTCTATATCAGAGCCTCTTCCCAAAAAGATTTGCGGCGTTGAAGGAATGGAGATGATTTGTTCACCGGGTGGTCCTATATACTGCGGATGGGGAATCGGGCTCTTGGAGCCACCGGTATTGGCCTCTTTTTCTACGGCCGGCTCGATATGTTCCGGTTTAATGGCATCCGGGCCGTCTTCCATCACCTTCGGTTTCGCTCGGTAAAGGGCGTTGATGAGGTCTTTTTCGGCGATGCGCGCATCGATGAAGGCCTGGGCTTCCAAGCCGAAAAAGGCCGCCACCTGGTCCACGCGCTTAAGGGGCAGCCCATCCTTGGCCCATTTGCGGATCTGCTTGAGTTCGAAATACCCAACAAGGCTTCCCCACCGATTCAGATTGACAATGGCTTCGTAGCTGGAGGTAAATAGGTCTACGGCCAGGTCGAATCGCCTGCCAGCCAGTTGCGAGCGTTTATCCGTTTTTCTTCCCGCTGTCATGTGTCTCTCCATTTTGATGAGAAATGATTTGGCACTTTTTCTGCTAAGTTAGAACGAGCTCAAATCTCCATAAAATCGCGGAGCGGGTTTGATGTTCCGGCCGGGTCAAGGCGACTCAATTCCGCGCACAATAGCTTGGCCAGACGACTCCCGAAACGCGACACTAGGGTGGGAAGACCGGCGGCGATAACGGCCCACACTTCATCGGCGTCCTTTTTCCGATTCAGCTCCAGGGCGGCGGCCCAATAACGGATTAAGTTGTTCTTTCTATCTGGCAAACGGTCGAGGGCGGCAAAATGATAACGGTGGCACAAATATCGGAAATGATCGTATCCTTCGATCATGTGGCCCAGGACAGGCAGGCTGCTTAATACCGATTCCAGGTCCGGTTTTTCCAACGCCATCATGAGCCCGCTGAAGATCGCCGCCGCAAGCGTCGGTGGATATCCGATCGCCAAGGCTATATTCTGAACCTCATCCAGGCCTCCCCCATTCGAAATGTCCTCGATCCGATCCAATGACACCGAAGTGTCGAGACCCTTTTCCGTAGCCTCGTGAAACAGTTGGCGAGACTCTCGCCAGGACTGAGCGCGGGCCTTCCAGCCCGCCAGCCAGAAAAGGGCTTCTGCCTGGAGATAGCTATCCTCGATGCCCCGTGCCAGGGGAATCAGTCGGTCCATTATTGCCGGCCTTTCCGCCAGGACGGCAGCCTCCGATGCGGTCCCGATGGTCCGGGCGACGGTATTGGAATCCGGTTCCGCCCGGATTGCATCGACCGTGCGTTCAAATACCCCATCGGATAGGTCGCCACGTCCTCCCTCGGCCAGGGTCAAGGCCAGTCCGGCCAGATCGTCCGGTGCCGAATTGCCTCGGGCCATCTCATCCAGCAATGCGGTTATCATATCGCAGGCGATCCGCTTCGAATCCGGTTGGTTTCTGGCGGCATGCCACAGGGCCAGAACCCCTTTGGCATTGAGCCGCCACTCGGTATCGTTGGTTCCCATGGCGGCGGCCTGCAGGATGGTTTCGGCTTGCCTTGCCTGGGTTTCATTGCCGGCTTCTCGATAGGCGGCCGCCAATGCACGGGCCAGTTCGGCCTGAGGCCAGGAATTTCGGCATTTTCCCAGCCTTATCATGATCCAATCCAATCCTTGCCGGTCACCTCGACGCCCAAGGATGGTCGCCAATCGGCACAAGGTAGAGACCTCCTGCCATCCATCTATCGACGGCCGCCAATCCAAGGCCGCCGCTATTGCTTCCCTGGCTTGGAGCCGGTCTGAAAATAGCGTCAGGCCGAGGGCCACGACCCCCAGGTCGGAGCCAATCAGGCGCGCCCGGTCGTCTTGGCGAATCCTGGCGATCAAGTCGGTGACCCCCGGATCGTGGTTTGCAGGGGCCAAGGCCGGCTCGCAGTTGATCAAATCCTTCACAACCCTCAGCGCGGCGTCTGGAGACAGCGAAACGGCAGACGCAATTGCCCGCTTCAGAAAGTCCCGGCCGATATGGAGGTTGTTTTTCATAAAAGCCGATTTGGCGTACGCAACGGTAAGCCGTGCGTGCTTCTCCTCGCTTAATCGATCTCCGATGATCTTCTCGCACTCGTCCGGCCGGCCGGATTCGGCCAGCACGATGGCCAAATTAAAGATGTCCTGGGAGGGCTGTTTTTCTGAATGCAGGGCCAATGCCCGGTCTAATAACTCTTGGGCCAGGCCGGGATGGTTGGAGAGGGCTTTGCGCGCCGCCGTAACCAGCGCAGCATACCGTCTCCGATCATTCTCCAGATCTTCTACATAGCCGAGAATCGCCTCTTTTCTGCCCAGAACGCCCCATGCCGCCACCTGAGCAACGTGGGCACTCGAGTTGACGCCGCCCGACCACTCGATTTCTTTGGCGATACGCGTCTCGATGATCTTGCCCACGTTCCGAGCCTCCGCCGCCCAACCGGCATTTGCCAGGGATTGGGTAAGAAGAGCCAATGCTTCCAGGTCTTTGTTGAAAAAATCGAAGTGACTCGCCAGAAGCAGTTCCCGTGCCTGTTTCCATGCTCCGTGGGCAACATTGCCGTAATTCATTCGACAAGCAACATCGCCGATGCGAATAAGGGCGCGGGCCCGCTGGATGGGATTCGGGTAGCGTTGCGCGCGATCCAGTGCCTGGGAAAGCTCGCCCCACAAGGCCAGGGCCTCCAAGGCCGAAGTTGACACCCTGTTGGCCAACAGGCCCCAATTTCCTGAAAGCCAGGCCAGAACGGCGGGTCGGACCAGGGCCGTGGTCAGATCCGATTTGGATGGCTCAGGATGCTGGTCGAGGCGCTGGCCAGACACGAGACAAGCCCGGTCAATGTCTTGCTTGTATAGCAGTTCACTGGCGTCGATTTCGGCAGATCGGGCGAGCCATCGCGGATGGGTCACCAGGCGATAAAGCGAACCGGCTCTTTGCAGCACACTCAGATGATCGCTGAGGTGACGGAGACTGTAATCATCCACATGTTGAAAGGCCGTACCGGGCATGGCTTGGGATTGACCGTTTGCGGCATTCATGGGTCGAGGTCCAGATCCCCCGCCATACCAAGCTGTTCCAGGTAATAATCGGCGATCATGCGATGGAAGGGGGTCAACCCCGGTTCGATCTCATTGTAAAGGAACTCCTGGAATAAGGTATGGTAGACTCGATAGTACTCCTTGCGGGCCTCGCGCCCGGTTTCCGTATGCAAGAATTCGTACCAGGCGTAGATCGCCTTCTGGATATCGAAGTGCCCGATCTTCGTATAATCGTGGATCTGATCCAAGGAGACTGCCTCCTTGACGGTAGCCAGGATGCAGACCACCGGCCGATACAGATCATCAAATGTTTTCTCGTCCTTGCCGCGCATTTGCTTCCAGTGGTGGCGGTAATAATTCAAAAGTCCCTGGGGCAGTTCGTCGAGTCCACCGTCTTGATAATTTCCCGCCCGGATGGCGGGAAGCACATGACGCAGGTACATGAAATTGCCTTCACTTTTGTCCACCAGGCCATCGACAACGCTTGCCTCGTCCGTATTCCACGAGGCGATGACCGCTTTGAAGACTTTATCCTTCAAGTGATTCCGCACGTACCGGGCGGCATCGTCCCGGTTGTCCGGTGAATTGGCTTCCAGATCGAAGGCTTTTAGGTTCATGACGCTGAAAGGCATCTCCTTTCGGCGTCTGGCGGTGGCGACCACGAAAACGCCAGCGGGAAGAGAGACGGGAAGGTACAACAAATTTGCGTCCATCCCCACACCGGTGTTGTCGACCTCATCCAGGGCATCGATGGCGATCACCATTTTCTCATCTTCGCCCAGCTTTTGGGCGCCTCGGCCAATAACCGGTTGAGCAGGACCCCATCCAGGTTCGCATCTGGCGGTAGGCTCGTGCATGACAGATCGTATCGATGAATGAGCTGGCGGCAAATGTTTTTCAGGAAATGGTGGGGACGGTTGATGGACTGCGGCCCGATATTGAAATGATGGAGGTAATTGCGGTCGTGAATCAATTTGGCCATCAGGGCCGACTTGCCGATCCCCGGATCTCCGGTGATCAGGAAATAGCCGTTCCCCTCCGGAGTATTTTCCAGGAACGCATCCAGCGCGTCGAAAACGAATCGGCGGCCACAAAAATGGCGCAGGCGATCCGCCATGAACGCAGCGAAGGCGCCGCTGAATTCATCTGGAATGGCTCGGGCGTGATAGTCCGGTGCAGGTGACGGTTCGACGCGCTCCAGGTCAATTAATTTCTTCCCGTCAGCGATGACCCTGGTTTTCATTCTGAAGAGGGCCGCCATGAGGTCCCTTTGGTCAATGCGATCATCGATAAAGGCCTGAGCCTCAAGACCGAAAAAGGCCGCCACTTGGTCCACGCGCTTAAGGGGCAGCCCATCCTTGGGCCATCTGCGGATCTGCTTAAGTTCGAAATAGCCGACAAGGCTCTCCCACCGCTCCAGCTTGACGATGGCCTCGTAGCTGGCGTTAAACAGGGTCACGGCGAGTTCAAATCGTTGCCCGGCCAGCTTTGAGCGTTGCTCCGATTTTCTTCCTGTTGCCATATGTCGCTCCATTTTCATGAAAAAGGATACAATATCATCTCAAAACCGGGGCTACGATCAGGCCCCCTCCAGGGAGAACAGGTGGATCCGTCCGGCAGCATCGCCGGCCGTGATCAGGCGACCGTCATCGGAGCAATCGATGGCTCCGACCCCCACATCGGCCTGGAGGGCAGCGATGGCCGTTCCGTTTCGCCAGTCCCACACATGGATCCATCCGCTGTCCGTGCAGGAGATCAGCCACCGGTCATCCGCCGCCAGTTGGATCTGGTCAATGAAACCGGGCTCCCGGTGAACGGGAAACCGGCAGAGGAGACGCCCGTCGTTCAAGGCCCGGACGGATATGTGGCCGTCGTCGGCGGATGCGATGCAGAACTTTTCGTCGGATGTCACGATGAGTTGATGAATATCTCTCTGGTGGTCCTGAAATTTCATGAGGGATGCGCCCGATTCCAGGTCCCAGACGATGATATTCCCGCCATCGTCGCCGCTGATGATCCGCATCGTTTCGGGACACATGGCGATGGCTGCGAGCGCCCGCTGATGACCGCTCAGTGTCAGTTGGCTGCCGGACCGGAGAAGGTCCCATACCTTCACGGTCTTGTCGTCGGAAGCCGTCACCGCAAGGGGCTTTCTGGGATGAACACACGAGTCCCAAATTCCACCTTCATGTTCATGGAATCGCTTCATGATTTTGCCGGTAGTCACGTTCCACAGGATCATCGACCCGTCCGTGGAATGGGAGACCGCCGTTCCGGGCAGGGCGCAAACGGGTTGAACGCCGATCACGTCATCCCCGTGACCGGAAAAGGTCTTCTCGCATCGACCGCCGGCGATCTCCCACAACCGGACCGTGTGATCGTCCGAGGCGGATAGCAGATGGGTGTCACCGCAAAATGCGAAGTGGGTCACCCAATGGGTGTGTCCCTCCAAAACATGCAAGGTCTTCAGGGTAGCAGTGTCATGAACCTTTAACAACCCGTCATTGGAGGCCGTGACGATGGTCTCCGCATCCTTGCCGAACCGGATCATGCTGATTTCGTCATGGTGAGCGGCCGCCTGATGATCCATCTTGTTGTTGACGTTCCAGATGCGTATGGTCCCGTCCCACGATCCAGATGCGATCAAGCCGCTTCCTGCATCCATGTCCATGGTGCTGATCTCGTCGCTGTGCCCCCGATAGATGCCGATCTGATCTTCGCCGTTGGCATCCCACACCCGAATGGCCCGGTCCCATCCGGCGGAATAGAAGCGTGAACCGTCCTCGGAAAAACAAAGAGCCGTTACCGGACCGTAATGCCGGAACAGGGACCCGCGTTTTTCCTCCGCTTCCATGTCCCATCGGACGATCTCGCCATCCTCCGATGCGGAATAGAGGGTCCGGGTGGTTTCATGGATGGTAAGTTGGCAGATGCCGTCGGCATGGTTGTATAAATTTTCCGGCGCGGCGTCGTCATCGATGTGCATCCGCCAAACGGTTCCCGACTTGTCACCGGCGAAGATTCCTCGGGAGCCTTCATTGAACGTGAGGCAGTGGGCCGTGGCTTCAAGCGGTTTGGTCGTCCCCACACGCTCGCCTTCGGGCAATCGGAAAAAGGATACGGTCTTGTCGGATGAGGCCAGGGCCAGCATGTCATCGCCTGAAATCGCCACGGCGGTGTACCGTGTCCGGCGCCCGGCATCGATTTCGATCTGGGCGAAATCGTTAAGGTCGAGGGCGAAAAGTCCGCCTTCCAAGCCGCAGGTGACGAAGTATTGCCCAGAGGGGCCGACGACCGACCGTGCGATGGAACCCGCATGAATTTTATCCGTGAAGAGGCTTTGGCCGTTTTCCAAACGCCATACGCCTATGGTTCCGTCATGGGCCGTGGTGACAATTCCCCGGGGGCTTTTGTGTATACTTTCGATTTCCGTCTGGTGGGCCCGGAACCGGCGCCGCAGACGGCCGGTGGCCGTATCGAAGATAAACACCATGCCTCCTTCGGTGCCGGCGACCAAGGTATTCGCATCCCAACAGATCACGCCGGCCACCGGTTCGTTGTCGCAGTAAAGGGATCGGATCAGGGGGGCTTCCTGCTTGGAAAAATTGTCTGACAGACTTTTCAGCCAGGGCCGTTGGACAGGATTGTTCAGCAATCTAGCGATAGCGGGATCAGCATCTTTCCACAGTCGGCAATACAACTGCTCCCACAACTGATCGGGATATTGACGGAGGATATGGGCGGACAGATCGAGGATCTTCCCGATCCTTTGGATTTCGGGCCGATTTGAATAAGCATAATCTCCGATCAGGGAAAGCGGCTCCTTTCGGTTGAGCTTGACCGAAAGGTATCGGAAATCGGTCAGAAATCGTGCCACCCGATTATGCAAAGATAGCTTATAAAGATGTTTGATCATGTGGCCGAGAAAATATTCGCGGTGGTTAACCGTCATATTCTCGATGCGATCGTCAAGGGATATCATCTTCAAAAAGCAAACTGCAGCCCCCCCTCCACCCAGCGCCCCGGTTTGGGCCAGTTGGGGCGCACGATGTAGTCGGAATCGGTCAAGTTATGAATACTGGCGAAAAGATGATAGCGGCCATGGGATTCGAGTGTGGGCAGCCGGATCGAGGCCTTGTAATCCCAGACGAAACGCTTGTCCCGGGTTTCCGGAAAGCTGGAGCAATGGTCGACCATCCGGCCCACCAGGGTGTTGGTAAAGCGCTGGCCCGCATACTGGACGCGCGCGGTATAGATCAGTTTCGGAATATCCTCGATTCTCTCGTCGGTCTTCTCGTTGAAAACGTCCACATAGGTACCGCCGAAGTAAAGCGTCAAACCGAAATCCGAAAAAACGCTGACGCCGCCTTCGATTCCCTGACGGGTCACCGAATCGATGTTTTGATGCCGTTCAGTGTCGTAATTCCAGGTGATCAGGTCGTCCACATCGGCCCGGAATAAGTTAAGCTCGGCCTTGACATAGCGGTTCGGTTGAATCTGTCCACCGATCTGATAATTGATGGCTGTTTCCGCCTTGAGGTCCGGATTCCCATAGGTGGGATCGTTGATCAGGGCCGGCGGCGGGGCCGAAAAGCCCCGGGATACCTGGGCACGGATCAATGCATCGTAACGTGAAAATCGGTAAACGGCGCCAAGCGAAGGACTGAGCTCGCTTCCAAAATTGAGATTGTTGTCATAACGCAAGCCGACGTTGACATGGACGGAGCCCAAAGCGATGGTATCGTTGGCCCAGACGGCCCAATTTCGGGTATCATAGGTGTCTTCATAAAAGACCCAGTCATACTCGCCCCAGTCGATATCGAAACCGGCAATCACGGCATGGGACTTTGCGGCATCCCATTGCCACCTGACGCTCCCCCCCCACGATTCATCCGTATAATCGTTGTACAGCTCCCGATGGTCGACATATACATCGTCGATGTGTGTATCGTATGAATGATGCCACAGTTCCGTGGTCAGCTTCGTTGCATCGGTAGGCGCGATTTCGAAAGACAGTTTTTCATAGGTACGCCGCTGTTCCCGGTCATCCCAATAATCCGGATAGGCTGGCAACAGCTGGGCTTCACGGCCGACGTCGGTGAAGGTGGCGAGACTGATGCGCCCGGTTTGGCCCAGGGCATAATCGAACTTGGCATAGCCGCCGTTCTGACGATATTCGGAATGGTCAAAAAACCCGTCGCTTTTTTCGTGTACGCCTGACACCAGCCACCCCAATCGCCCACAGGTCCCGCTGGCGGCGGCCCGGGTCCGCAGGGTTTGGTTTTCGCCGTAGGATCCCGTCGCGCTGATCGAAAACGGCTGCTCTGAATCGGGCGCCTTGGTGATGATGTTGATCACCCCGCCCAACGACGATCCCCAGGCGGCGGATGCCGCCCCCTTGTAAATCTCTATTTTCTCGATGTTCCCGATAGGCAGATAGGACAAATCCGTTCGAGGGTTGGCCATCATTTCCAAAGGAACGTTGTCCTGGTAAACGGCCACATGCCGCGTCTCGGAGCCTTGAATGCTGATAGTACCGGCAAAACTTCCGGGACCGCTGTTGATCTCCACATATACACCGGGGATGTACTGCAACACCTCGGCAACGCTGGTGGCCGGCAGCCGTTCGATCTCTTCTGCCGTGATCACAGTCACATTAGCAGTGGTCTGGTCCGCGCGAATCGGGGCACGGGTGGCGGTCACCACCACGGGTTCCAATGTATAGGGGGTTCCCATGGAAATCTCTGCCGAAATGGCATACGGGATGTGCGAGAGCAGCAGCACAGCCAGGCAGGACATTACCGCCGCGTGACAGGTACGGTGGACCGGTATCAATTTCAATGTTCCAGTTGGTACTTTCTGACTTTTTCGATCAGCGTTTTACGGCTGATCCCCAGCAATTGCGCCGCCTGGCTCTTGTTGCCCGAGGTGCGCTGAAGGGCCAAATCCACGGTGAATTTCTCCATTTCCGCCAGGTTGAGATCGGAAATCACCGCTTCGTCAACAACCGTTTCAAAGGGCAGGTGACGCGTGGTGATCGTGGATTCGCGACAAACGATCACCGCCCGCTCAATCACATTGATGAGTTCACGGACATTGCCAGGCCAGTCGTAATGCCGCAAGGCTTGTTGGGCCGCTTCGGAAAGCCCCTCGATCGATCGCCCGTAGCACTGGTTATAGTAGGCGAGGTAGTACGATACCAGCAGCGGAATATCCTCCTTGCGCTCGCGCAGCGGGGGGATCGCGATTTCATACACCTTGATGCGGTAATACAAATCGCTGCGGAAACGGCCCTCGGCCATGCACTGTTCCAGGTCCTGGTTGGTGGCCGTTATCAGACGAAAATCCGATTTGATGGCCGCCGTTCCCCCCACCCGGGTGAAACGTTTGGTTTCGAGAATGCGTAACAGTTTGGTTTGGAGGGTCGGCGGCGCATCACCGATCTCGTCCAAAAACAGCGTTCCCTGGTCGGCGATTTCAAAGAAGCCGACATGTCGGTCGATGGCACCGGTAAAGGCCCCGCGCTCATGACCAAACAGCTCGCTCTCCAATATCCCCGCGGAAAATTCACCACAGTTGACCGTAAAGAAAGCATCGGTGAGCCGCCCGCTGCGCTCGTGGATCAGTTGGGCCACCAATTCCTTACCGGTTCCGGTTTCACCGGTGATCAACACCGTCGCCGGCAATGCGGCCACCAGTTGGATCGCCTCCAGCACCCGCCGAATCGCCGGGGAATGACCGATCAGGGTCGCTGGCGCTCTCGTCCCCAATTGGCGTTTCTTTTTGATGATCGCCAGTTGATGCTGCATCTCCCCCTTCGCCAGGGCTTCGCGAACCGTCGTCCAAAACAGGGGGAATTTGTCGCTGATGGGTTTTTCAAAATAATGGAAGGCGCCCTGCTGGACCGCCTGAACCGCCTGCTCGGTAGAGCCAAAAGCGGTGATCAGAATCACCGGGATGGACGGCGCCAGGTCGGCGACCTTGTGAAAGAGTTCCAGCCCGCTCATCTCCGGCATCTCGATATCTGATATGATCAGGTCGGCGGCGGGGCCACATTCCAAGGCATCGAGGGCCTTTTGCGGCGCGTCAAAGGTTCTGAGGTCAAACTCCCCAATTTCCGGCATGGAGGCGAAAAGATCCAGAAAAGCCTCGCTGTCATCGATCAGATATATGACGGGTTTGTTCATCACCAACACACGTATCGGTTAAAGAGCATTCATCAAGACCATTTGATTGGGCCGCAGCAACTGCGTACAAATGACACACCTAAATGGCCTAAAAAATGGCAGGACCGTCACCAATCGTTACAGCGCTGCCGTCAAAAACCACCGACATAAAATAAATAGGCTTCTAAACCAACAAGATACGAAATCAAATCCAATTTTTCGAGTTGGCATCTGAATTGATAATCATTTTCATATAGGCCAGAGATAAGAACTATATCTCCAAAGGAAATGCAAGGTAAAAACAGAACCCCGTCGGTGGAGGGGAGCATCGATGAGGCAATCCTCATGCTTTCTTTCATTGACGGCGTGGAGGCAACATCCATCAAAATGCGCCGCAGGCAGACAGATATGGCGGCGTCGGGCGGAATCGATATCATGCAAAACCGTGACACAACCATTGAAGCAGAAAATCCACAGCGGCGTGACACCTCCGAGCAAACACCCAGCCGGGGCATCGCTCATCAGGATTCGATACGCGCCGACAAATTAACCCTTCGTGAAAAGCAAATCGCTACGCAGATGGCCGTGGGCAAAAACAAACGGCAGATCAGCAGGCGGCTCATGCTGCCCGTCTCGATCGTTGAACGTCATAGCGCGGCCATCCATGAAAAGCTACACATTAGCGGCACAACTGAACTGGTATTGTACGAGATTAACAACGGCTACACCTCTCTTTTGCGAAACGACTTCATGAAAAGCCAAAATCAGATTCTCGATTATTTGCCGGTCCTCGCCTCGGTGATCGATATGGAATCCCATGACATCTTGTATGCCAACCGCCATATGCAGAAAGTTTTTGGTGATGTGGTCGGTAAAAAGTGCTGGGAGGTGCTTCATACGGATCAGAATGGGCCATGCGCCTTCTGCCGTTTTGAAGCGCTGGTAGACGAAGATGGACTACCGACAGAGCCTTGCCGATGGCAGCTAAAAAACACCATTACCCAACGCTGCTACGATATGATCGACACGGCGGCCCTGACCGAAGACAGGCGGCTCGTTAAAATCGGGATCGGTATCGATATTACGGACCAGCTGCAAAAACAACAGGCGACGGCCCATCCGCATACCGACACCCCCCCCCTGATGACTGGGGGCACGCCATCGTCGTCTGCTCAAACTGCAACAAACTACGCGACGATGCCGGTGAGTGGTTCTCACCCGCGAGCTATTTCCAGAAGCACCTGGGGACCTATATCAGTCATGGTATTTGTGAGCGCTGCGCCACCCGCCTTTATCCCTGGATGTTTGATGATTCGGAAGAAGACTAGGCGCGTTGCGCCTGTTGCCAAAATGGTGACATCTGGCGCAGCCGCTCAATGATGGGAGGCATCTTCTCGATGATGAAGTCGATCTCTTCCTCGGTGTTGTAAATACTCAGGCTGTAGCGGATCGATCCGTGGGCGGCGGTAAACGGCACGCCCATGGCCCGCAGCACATGGGACGGTTCCAGGGAGCCGGACGTGCAGGCCGACCCCGAGGAAGCGCAGATGCCGTGCTGGTCCATGAGCAGCAGGATCGCCTCGCCCTCCACATACTCGAAGGCGATGCTGGTGGTGTTGGGCAACCGGTTCTCCGGATCGCCATTGACCATGCTGGCAGGGACGCGTTTGAGCAGTTCGGATTCAAGCTTGTCGCGCAAGGCTTTTACTCGCGTGTTCTCATCCTGCATGCTATCGATGGCCAGCTGGGCCGCTCGCCCCATGCCGATGATGGAAGCGGTGTTTTCGGTACCGGCCCGGCGACCGCCCTCCTGATGCCCGCCCATGAGAAACGGGGCATATTTGGTGCCCTTGCGCAGGTACAGCACCCCGATGCCCTTGGGGGCATGGAGTTTGTGGCCGGAAAGCGAAAGCATGTTGATGGCCGAATCGGCCAGGTTGATGGGAATCTTGCCCACGGCCTGCACCGCGTCGGTATGGAAAACGATGCCGCGCGCGTTCACCTTGCGGGCGATCTCCTCCACGGGAAAAACCGTTCCCGTCTCATTATTGGCCCACATGACACTGACAATGGCGGTTTCGTCGGACAAACTTCGATAGAGGGTTTCCAGATCCAGGCGGCCGTTACGATCCACGGGAACAAAAGTCACCCGGTAGCCATTTTTCCCCAGATGCTCGACCAGGTTTTTCACCGCCGGATGCTCCACCCGGGTGGTAATGATGTGCTTTTTCTCCGGATTGGCACGGACGGCCGCATAGATCGCCGTGCTGTCGCTTTCCGTGCCACAGCTGGTGAAGAGAATTTCCTCGGGCAGCGCACCCAACAGCCGGGCCACCTGGGCCCGCGCCTCCCTGACCTTGCTGCCCACGCTTCCGCCGAAGGTATGCATGCTGGAGGGGTTGCCGTAGAAATCGGAAAAATAGGGAAGCATGGCCTCCAGCACTTCGGGGGCCACGCGGGTGGTGGCGTTGTTGTCCACATAGATGGTACCGTTCATCGGCTCACACCTCCTCGACGACCAGGTCCTGGGAGACCAGATCCTTGAGCTTGGTCTCCACGTAATGCTTCAGGGTGATCTGGGATTTGCTGCACGAGGCGCAGGTACCGCGCAGTTTTACCAGCACGCGGTTGCCATCCACATCCACCAGTTCGATATCGCCACCATCCTGGTTCAATGCCGGTTTGATCTCCCGTTCGAGAGTCGCATCGATCATCTTGATCTTCTGGATATTGGTCAGGGCTTCGGGTTTCCTGGCCGCCCGCGGCGCATTGCCCAACACTTTGTCGATGATAAACTGGATCTTGTCGTGGCAATTTTCGCAACCGCCACCCGCCTTGACATAATCGGTGACCTCTTCAATGGATGTGAGACCGTTTTCCTTGACCGCCCGTTCAATTTGGCGATCGGTCACGCCGAAGCATTCACAGACGATCTCGCCGTCGATCTTCTTCTCGGCTTCTCCGCGATAAAAGGCGATGGCCTTTTCCATGGCATCGCGGCCCATCACCGAGCAGTGCATCTTCTCCTTGGGCAGCCCACCCAAGTATTCGGCGATATCCTCGTTGGTGACCTTGGATGCCTCATCAAGGGTCATGCCCTTGATGATTTCGGTCAGGGCCGAGGAAGAGGCGATGGCGCTGGCACAGCCGAAGGTCTGAAATTTGGCATCGGCAATCCGCCCGTCTGGATCGAGTTTGAAGGTCAATTTAAGGGCGTCGCCGCATGCCAGGGACCCCACTTCGCCAAGACCGTCAAAATCGTCGATAAACCCCACATTGCGCGGGTTAAGAAAATGGTCCTTCACTTTGTCCGTATATTCCCACATGGTGGCCTCCGAGTTAACAGGGTGCGGATCAGGCGTATTCACAGCAGGTTGCCGATGCATGTCGATCCTGCCGGATTCATGGCTTTTCCTACTATAATCATGAACTTTTAAAAGAAAAGTCGTGACCGGCGCCTTTTTCCATGACAAAATCGTTTTATCGGCATCGTCGAAATATCAACAAAATCTAACCGATCATGATTGGAGGCGCACTCATGCAGATCAGAAAATCCGTCTTTTCCGGAAGCTGGTACCCGGCGAGTCAGCGGGAATGCGAGGCCCGGATCCGGGATTTTCTCGCGGAGGGCAGCACCTACAGCGTTTCCACCACGGCGCCCGTGGGCGGGGTGGTTCCGCATGCCGGCTGGATCTTCTCCGGCAGCATCGCCTGTAACGTGATCCATCGCCTGGCCCGGGAAGGCGCGGCGGATGTGGACGTGGTCGTGGTATTCGGCATGCACCTGCATCCCGGCTCGCCCCGCTATATCATGCCCGAGGGCGCATGGGAGACGCCCTTCGGGCCCGTACCGGTGGACACGGAGATGGCCGGCGCGCTGGCCCGACAGTATCCGTTCCAATTGGAAACCCCCAGCCGGTTTCACCAGGACAACACCATCGAACTGCAGATGCCTTTCATCCGCTACTTCTTCCCCCATTCACGGGTTGTCGCCATGGGAGCCCCCCCCGCCATCGAGACCCTCGCGTTGGCCCGTTCGGTGGTGGAGACGGCAAATACCTTGGGCCGGTCCATGGTGGCCATCGGTTCCACGGATCTGACCCACTACGGCCCCAACTATGGATTCACCACCAAGGGATCTGGCCCGAAGGCCGTCGAATGGGTCCGCGAGGAAAATGATCGGCGCGTCATCAACGCCATGCTGCGCATGGATCCGGAAGCGGTGCTACGGGAAGGCCTGGCGCATGACAACGCCTGTTGCAGTGGCGCGGCCGCGGCGGCCATCGCCGCGGGCAAGGCCATGGGCGCCGTCAGCGCCGAAGAGCTGGTTTATGGGAGCAGTTACGACAAAAGCCCGGGAGACAGTTTTGTGGGGTATGTAGGGGTCCTTTTTTGACGCCATCCGCTTAAGCCGTCTTTTGGAGTGCTTCCAACCGCGCACTCAACCGCACCGGATAGATCTCAGGGGCTTCAAATCGCTTGCAGCCATCCTCCAGGCACCTGAAATTGTCGGCGAAACGATCGCGAATCCGTATCAGCGGCGGCAGCCGGGTCATCCGTTTACCATTTTGCATCACCGGCTGGAGCAGCGGTTGGTATCCCTCCGGCGCCTCGTCACGAACCCCGATCATGTCTTCCAGGAAACGGCCGTCGGTGGCCGCTTTGCGGAACACCTGCTTTTCCCCGGCCAGGGTGACCTTGCCTTCGCTCTGCTTGCGCACATTCCGATCGCCCAGCCGGACCATCTTATAGACCATGTCCAGATAGGGGGCATCGGCCGACACCCCCATGCGGGTCCCGACACCAAAGGCGTCGATGCGTGCGCCCCCCGCGATCAGATGTGACAACGCATATTCGTCGAATCCGCTGCTGGCGAAAATCTTCACCGCCGGCAAACCGGCATCGTCGAGGATCCGGCGCACCTTCCGGCTCAGGTCGATCATGTCGCCGCTGTCCAGTCGGACCCCTCGCAGGGCAAGCCCCTTGTCTTGCATGCGGCGTCCCACCAGGGCGGCATTGCGAGCACCCTGCAGGGTATCGAAGGTATCGATGAGGAAAATGGCGTCGTCGGGAAACAGGTCGGCATAGGCCTCGAAGGCCTCGACCTCCGTATTAAAGGCCGTCACAAAGGAATGGGCCATGGTACCGGAAATGGGGATGTCCCACAGCTTACCGGCCAACACGTTGCTGGTGCCGACAAAGCCGGCAATGTAACTGGAACGGGCCACGACCATGCCCGCGTGGTATCCCTGGGTCCGCCGCAGGGAAAAGTCGACCACGGGGCGTCCTGCCGCGGCATGCACGCAACGCGCGGCCTTGGTGGCCAGCATGCTGGCCACGCCCAGGCTGTTGATCAGATAGGTTTCCAGCAGCTGGGCCTCGATCAGCGGTGCGGTAATCTCCATCACCGGTTCGTTGGGAAAGAAAAGCTCCCCTTCGGGCATGGCCAGCACGTTTCCGCTAAAGGTGAGCTGGGCGAGATAATCGAGAAACGCGGGTTTGAAGCGACCGGTCTGGGTCAGCCAGGCGATCTCTTCCGGACTGAAACGGAAGTTCGCCAGGGCATCTAATACCGCCTGCAGTCCGGCAGCCACGAAGTAGCCACGCTTGGGATGCGCGCGCACGAACACGGAAAAGGTCGCGGGTGTATGCATCCGGCGTTCAAAATAGCCGGCCGCCATGGTCAGTTCGTACAAATCGGTAAACAGGGGTCCGGGGAAGGCGTCCGGGCTCATTGGACCAACGCTCCATAAAGCCGCTGCATGCGCTGCAGGGAGAATTGATGGGCCTGGTCATCGAAGTCGGCCACACCGGCCCGGGGTACCCGAATCGCGTAATCCCGGTTGGCCAGCCCGCCCACCGTGTCCATGACGCAGATGGAGGTGCACACCCCCACCACCTCGACCGCGTCGGGACGATCAGCGGAAAGGACCGCGTCGAGATCGGTGCCATAAAAACCGCTGTAGCGGGTTTTGGGAATCACCCGTTCGGCGGGAAGCGGAGCGAGATCGTCGATCACCTGGCTGCCCCAGGTGCCGGCCACGCAATGCCGGGGAAATTTTTCAAATTCCAGGTCATCGGGCGCATGGGCGTCCTGGAGATAAACCACCAGGCTGCCCGCCTGCCGGTGGGCCGTCAGGCGCTCGCGGATGAAGGGAACGATCTCCCGGGCGCCCGGACCGCAGTACAGCGCACCTTTTTCGTCGATAAAATCGTTGAGCATGTCAACGATGATCAATGCGGATTTGGACATAACCCCTTGCCTTTCCGGGTAATGAGCTGACCCGTTTTTTTAAGGTACCGGCATAGCCGGCTGCCCTTCGTTTATAAGCATAGGGATTGTTTGAAAATCAAGAAGATTGTTGATTATCTGGGGTCGGGTTGGTATAGCCAATGCCCAGCCTTGCCATACTATTGGTATATCAACGCTTTGGGTTCATCAAACGCCACCAACCGATCGGTCGGCGGGAAACCCCGCGTCCGCTCAGTTCCTTGATTGAACAGATGAACCGTAACCCAAGGAAAACCCAGTTCACATGAACCCTGAAATCTACGGCGAGATCAAACGGCGGATTCTTTTTTTGGAGTATGCACCCGGGCAGATTCTCAACGAAAACGTCTTGGCCAAGGAGTTCGGCGTCAGCCGTACCCCCATGCGCGAAGTGCTGTATCGCCTATCCTGGGAGGAACTCGCACGAATCATTCCCCGCACCGGCACCATGGTGGCGGAAATCGAATTCCAGAAAATGATGCACACCTATCAGACCCGGCTGGGGATCGAAGGTGAAGTCGGCCGACTTTGCGCCGAACTGGCCTCCGCGGTTCATCTGGAAAAAATTCGTGAATTGCGCAAGGTGTGTGCCGCATTGAGCGAGCAAAAAGACGCCAACGCACTGGTGAATATCGATGCCGGCTTCCGCGGGGTACTGCATGAGGCCGCGGGCAACCCGGTGCTTCAGGCGGTTTCCAATCAGTTGTACACGCTGACCTTTCGCCTGTGGTACGTCACGTTGGACAAGGGTGAGTGGAAGGAGGAAGTGCAGGAAATGCTGGACGAGATGGACCGCACCAGCGCCGCCATCATCGCCCGGGATGGTGCCGAGACGGCCCGCGTGCGACGTGAAGTGCTGGTCAACCACTTTGACCGCATCCGCGCCAAATACCTGGGCGTTCCCAGTGAGGTTCACTTGTGAGGGGATTCGTAAAAAGCAGCCACGCCCTTGCGGGGACAGCCGCTTTTTACGCGTCCATCAACGCTTGACGCTCAACCGATGGTATTCTTGACAATACCGACCAGTTTTTCCGGATCAAAGGGTTTCTTGACAAAGGCGATGGCGTCCTTGATGGCATGGTCGCCGTCGATGCCGCTGACCACGATCACCGGGATCTCCTTCAAGGCTTTGTCCTGGCGGAGCTTGCGGTAAAAGCGCGGCCCCCATTCGCCGGGCATCTGCAGATCCAGGGTGATCAGATCGGGCTTTTCCTTGCGCACGACCGCCAATCCTTCCGATGTGCTCGACGCGCTGCAGGTTTCATAGCCGTTGTCGCTGAACACGGCCTCCAGGTATTTGACCACGATGGGGTCGTCATCGATGATGAGGATTTTTTTTGGCATGGGAGAACACTCCTTTGCTTAACCATCCCTGGGATGAACAGGGGGTCTCGTTTCGCGGATCAGGCCCGCTGCAGGGCGTTGGCCCTTACCGGACGTGGCACTCGCCACAGAGGATCGGACCGTTACCCTCCTGCTCGTGACAGCCCTTGCAGTTGGCGTGGAAAGCCTCCATCAACCCCGGCTGGTCGCCCATGCGCTCGAGGTAGTGGCAATCCACACAACGCTGGTCCTCCGACGATTCGTCTTCCAGTAGCTGGCCTTCGTCGTACACGTGATGGCAGACGGCGCAGTCGTCAATACCGGCATTTTCATTGTGCCGATCATGAACGAAAACCGACGGTGGACGCTGGGCATTGGGGAAATCCGTATTGTCCACAACGGTCATCTCATCCTGGGACCAGACCGGGCTTATGGCCAGTACCGTCCCGATGATTAGCGATAGGGCCACCAAGGCGATGGTCTTCATGTCTCCTCCTGGTCGCATGCGGGCTTTTCGTCTCACGCGGGCTTTTCCATGACTTCGTAAATGATGTCGCTGAAGAACTTGATCTCCAGGCCGATTTCGTAGTGGTGCACGATGTCTTCCAGGCCGCTGTGGCAGTTGTGGCAGGGGGCGATCAGCACCTCGGCCCCCTTGGTCTTGGTCTCGAAAAGCTGCTCGGCCTTGACCCGGTTACCCTCGACGCGGGCCATCTTGAACGGCGGTCCGGTGTTGATCACCCCGCCGCCGGCACAGCAGCAGTAGTTGTGCTCCCGGTTGGGATACATCTCGATGACCGTCTCGCACAAGGCGTGGGCCACGTATCGTGCCTTCTCGCCCAAGCCGGCGCCGCGCACCACGTTGCAGGGATCGTGCAGGGTGACCGGAGGCTTGAACTTCCGGGCAATCTGAATGCGCCCGGCCTTGATCAGGTCGTAGTAGAACTCAATGGCATGCACGATGGTGAAGGGTGGCATGGACCAGCCCAACCAGCGGTTGCCCATGTCGTACACGCTGCGGAAAGCATGCCCGCACTCGCCCATGACGATTTTCTTTACCTTGAGCCGCTCCGCCGTCTCGAAATGGGCGCGTTTGATCCGGCCCATGATCTCGTTATCGCCGGTGTACATGGCCATATCGCTGTTGTCCCATCCCACGGAGGCCGGCATGGTCCAGTCCACTCCGGCCACGTGCATGATCACCGCCGCCTGGTAGAGCAACTGGGCCTGGAACTTGGGCTCCGGCGCGATCACCGAATACATGATGTCGGCGCCCTCTTTCTCCAGGGGGATGCGCAGATCGGGGATCTCCGCCTGGGCTTCCTCTTCCTGCCACTGCAGCGTGTCGGGCCATTCATCGCCCTTGACCCACATCTGGTTCATGGTTACCGAGTGGCTGTGGGCCGTATCCTGGATGTATAACGGGGTCACCCCCAGGCGGTGGATGATGCGCCGCACGATGCTCATCATATAGGCGATGTCGATGCCGAAGGGACAGTACTGGGCGCAGCGCTTGCACAGGTTGCACTGGGTGTGGGCAATGATCGCCGCCTGGCGGATGAATTCGGGACTCACGCGGCCTTTCTTGCGGATCATCTCCCAGATGGTTTGCTTGACCTTGCCCACCGGCGAATAGTGCGGATCCTTGTCGTGGGATAGGTAGTAATGACAGGCCTCGGAGCAGAGGCCGCAATGGATGCAGGTCTCCACGTAGGTCTTGAGCCGGACGCCGGTTTCGTTGTCGATGACGCTGTTGATCACCGACTGGATCTTCTCCTCGGTCAGCCGGGAGACGCCCACATCGATGCCGTCGTCGACGACAGCGGTTTTTTCTTGCTTAGACGGTTCAGCCATTAGGTGAACTCCTTATTCAACGAATCGATTCGGATGGATGTAAAATCCGTTGGTTTTCAGCAGGTGATGGGTCATGGATCAGTGTTAAGTGTAAAGTTTGAAGTGTTAAGTAAAGGAATGCTGTCGATTGAGATACAAAAAAGATCCGATCCGCCGCTTAACACTGAATACTTAAAACTTAACACGATCCACTTACCAATCTCTGGCATGCCTGACCTTGCCGAACTCGGATCCCATGTAGGCCCGGGTAAAGGGTGAGAAGATCATGTGGCTCAGACGCGTGAAGGGAATCGCCGCCAGCATGATATCTCCGGCCAGCACGTGCAGGCCCATCATCAGCGGGTAGGCGAACCACTGGTGGTAGGCCAGAAAACCGGTGATGAAAGGCGCGCTGACGATGGCCAGAATCACGTAATCCGAGGCCGAGGTAACAAAGCGCACTTCCGGCCGTGTGATTCTGCGCACCAGAAAAAACACCGCCCCCAGGATGACGATCACGGTCAGGGTATCGGCCAGGGTGTCGGGCAGGCTCCACCAGCGGATCCCGAAGGAGTCTTCCCAGAGGACCGCGTGGGCGAGCAGGAATACCGGCACCGCCAGCAGACAGAGGTGAAAGGCGAAGGTCACCACGGTCAGGACGGGCTGTCGCCGCCAATTGACCGTCGCAAAGGGCACGATCCAGTGCAGAATCGATCGAAAGCTGTAGCGCCAGCTCATGTACGTAAAGATGAACGGTTCCTTTTGGGCCACCAGCACCAGCATGCGCCCGATCCGAAAAATGCTGCCGCCGATGAAGAGCAGGAAGGCAATCCATGCCAGCGGCCCGCTCACAAAGTTGTAAAAGCTATGCATGCCATTCTCCTTGAAGAATGAAGGGTAACGCCGATATCGGGTTTTTTACGAATCCGTCTCTCCTTATTATCCGGCCATCTCGGAAACCGGTACCACCCGGCGCACGTACTGCCCGGACTCGACGGTGCGCAGCAGAAGCCGGGTGCCGTCCGGACTGAACACCGGATCCCAGGCGGCATCCGCCGTGCCGCGCCATACCCGGTTGTTCAGGCTGTAGGTATAGCGGTGATCCTTCTCCACCTTGGCGACCACGTCCTTGCCATCGGGGCCGAAGACCGGTTTCCAGGCCATGTCCCAGGCATCCGACCAGGGCTGGCCATCCACCACCACGCGGAAGGTCTCCCCGTCCTTGGCCAGGGCGGCCACCTTCCGGCCGTCGGGGCTGAAAACGGCATCGGTGACCAGTTTGCCGAAGGTTGCCGGCCAGGGCTCCCCGTCCACGGCCACGGTCCAGCGGCCGTATTTGGGCGCCACGATGGCGGCAATCCGCTGGCCGTCAGGGCTGAACATCTGCTGCCAGAGCTGCACGAACGTGCGTTTCCAAAGGGGCTTGCCATCTTGGGCCAGGGTCCAGGCCCCCTTCTCACGCACCGGCGCCACCACGCCGCCGGTCAGCGGATGGAACACCGGCGCCCAGACGGTCTGATAGCGCGCGTCCCAGGGGACACCGTCCACGGCAATGGTATAGTCATAGAGATTCAGGCGCACCTCGGCGGCCAGGTGCACGCCGTCCGGGCTGATCGCCAGGTTCCAGACATTGACGAAACGGGTGTCCCAGGCGTTGCCGTCCAGGGCCGCGGTAAACGTGCCCTCCTGGAATTTGTGAATTTCGCCCGAATCCACATCCACCACCTGCACCGCGCCGGCCGTGTGTCGGCCGTCCGGGCTCAGGGCGAAATAGGTCATGTTGGCGAACATCGTCTCCCAGGGCTCGCCGTTGAGCACCATGGCGTACTGCATGTCCTGCTGAACGGCCGCGGCGATACCGCTGCCATCGGCGCTGTAGTGCGGCTCCCAGATGTAGCCGAACTTGTTCTCCCAGGCCTCGCCGTCGATGGCCATGGTCCATTCGCCCATTTCGTTGACCAGGGCCGTCAGGCGGCCGTCCGGCGAGAAACGCAGGTGCCAGATCTTGTCGAACACCGTCTCTCCCCAGGCCTCACCGTTCACGCAGACCGTAAATTCTCCCTCGTCAACATTCACGACCGCCGCCACTTTCTCACCATCCGGGCTGGCGTACGGCTCCTCCACCCAGCGGTACTCCGTCTTCCAGGCATCCAGGGGAATCTTTTTTTCGCGGGTCTCCCAATCCCAACTTTGGGGATCAGCCATTTTGCCTCCTCTTCAGTACACTAACGCGTGGATTTCGGGACTGAAAAATAATTCTGGTTTCTATACTGACTTGGCTTCGAAACCGCAAGGTCGTTTTTGGGCTCATGCGCAAAAATGGGGTGCGGCCCTTTATGCGGCTGTAACGGATTGGAAAGGGTGTCGCGGAAAACCAGGATATCAAGGTCACCCGAGATGTCAACCCGGATACGAAAAATGGGCAGGAAAGATGTTCCATGGTAGGGGGACCGACGGTCTTGAAAGGGATCGCAAGCAGGACGCGTTGAAACGGTTGCCAATTGGCCGGAATTGTGATTTTGAACCAGTTTTTCACGGTTAAAGGGGCTGATCGACATGCCAGAATACGATATTCGCAAAATTCCTTTCAACTATACTTCGGCCGACGACAACCAGATCGTACGGCTGCTTCTTGGGGAAGAGGGGTTCCATCAACTTCGCAAAAGCGGCCTGATGAAACACGGCGGTCCGGCGTTGCGCCCCCTGCTGCGCTTTTTCGGCGACATGTTCATGCTGCGGCGCAACGCTTTTATCCGCAATGAGCTGATTGAATCCAAACGCCGCCGCCGGTTGTTTTTCGACAGCCTGCGCCAGGATCTGGCATCGGCGGCGGCGGAAGCCGATGACCCCGCAGCGGTGGCGGTTTTACGGGCCTGCCGGCAGTGCCTGGAGGATGCCGAAGCCGGCATTGGCCAAATCCGGGACGTTCAGCGCCGGATCGTCCAAAAGCTCACACCGATTGTCGGCCGCCGCAACGTTTTCTCCGATCCGTTCAGCATCAACGCCCATGTGACCGACGCCACCAACTGGCGTCTGTGCCTGCCGCTGGCCGTGGTGCGTCCCACCTGCGAGGCGCAGGTCCCTGAAACGATCCGGGGCCTGGCCGCAGCGGGCGTCAGGCTCATCCCGCGGGGCGGCGGTACTGGGCTGACCGGCGGCAGCGTGCCCCTTGCCGATGATTGCGCGATCGTCAACACCGAGCAGCTCAACCGCATCCACGGCATCGAGACGGTGGCCATCGCCTCATCCGACGGGAAAATCCAACACGCGCCGGCGCTCCACCTGGAAGCGGGGGTGATCACCAACACGGCCATGGGCTATGCCAAAAAGGCCGGCCTGATCTTCGCCACCGACCCCACCAGCGCCTGGGCCTGCACCATCGGCGGCAACATTGCCGAAAATGCCGGCGGCAAGATGGCCGTGCTTTGGGGCACGGCCATCGACAACCTCCTGGATTTCAAGATCGCCATGCCCGACGGCCGCCTTTATACCATCCGGCGCAAGGCGCACAGTCTGCGGCGGATCCGGCCCGATGACCGGATTGTTTTCGATGTGATCGACGATACGGAAAAAACGCTGCGCACCATCTCCCTGGAGGGGCTCGATTTCCGTAAGGCCGGCCTGGGCAAGGATATCACCAACAAGGCCCTCTCCGGCTTGCCCGGCGTTCAGAAGGAAGGCACCGACGGCATCATCACCTCGGCCCGATTCATCCTGCACCGCCCCTACCCCAAGCAGACCACCTGCTGCCTGGAATTTTTCGGGGAGGACATGGACGAGGCCAGCCGGGCCATCGCCGCCATCTGCGAGGCCTTCGCCAACCACGGTCAAGAGACCCTTATGGCCCTGGAGCATTTCGACGATGCCTACGTGCGTGCCATCGGCTACAAGGTCAAGGCACCGCGCCAGGATCCCCCCAAGGCGGTTCTCCTGGTGGACATGGTGGCCCACGACGACGACCAGCTCCAGCGAGGTCTGACACGCCTTGAAGCGCTCATGAGCGCCTATGCCAACACCCACCTTTTCGTGGCCGAAGGCGATCAGGAGGCCGAACGCTTCTGGCGCGACCGCAAACGCCTGGGCGCCATCGCCAAACGCACCCGCTCCTTCAAGCTCAACGAGGACATCGTCCTGCCCATCGCCGCCCTGGCCGAGTTCGCCCAATTCGCCGACGATATCAACGCCGAGGAGCAGCGCGAGAACCAACTGTCTTTGGTCTTCCGCCTGGGTGCCCATCTGGAGACGGCCCAGCCGCTGGAGGATCCCGAGTGGCTGACCGCCAAATTTCCCGCCGCGAAAAAACTGTTCATGGCGGCCCTGGAACGGATTCGCCTGTCCGGCAAGCATCACCTGCAGGAAGAAACCCACATCCGGCAGCTGCGTGCCGAACTGGCCGAACTGTTCAGCGGGTATGTGAAGATCAACCGCGAAATCGACGAGATCGTGGCCGACACCCGCTCGCGCCTGATCGTCATTGCTACCCACATGCACGCCGGCGACGGCAACATCCATGTCAACATCCCCGTGTTCGCCAACGACCGCGAGATGATGCTGCGCGCCGCCGAAACCGCCGACGCGGTCATGGCCAAGGCCGTCGAACTGGACGGCGTGGTCAGCGGCGAGCACGGCATCGGCCTGACCAAGTTCAAATACCTGGACCCCCAGCGTCTGGCGGAGCTTGCCGACTACCGTCGCCAGGTGGACCCCGACGGGCTCATGAATCCGGGCAAACTCAGCGACCCGCGCGCGCCGCAACTGGTCTTCGCTCCCTCCTTCAACCTGTTGGGCCTGGAAGCCGGCATCCTGCGCCATGCCGAACTGGAACGTCTGGCGGAGATGATCTCCGGCTGCGTGCGCTGCGGCCGCTGCAAAACCCCTTGCTGCGTGTTTCATCCCCAGGAAAATCTTTTTTTCCACCCGCGCAACAAGAACCTCGCCGTGGTGGCCCTGATCGAGGCGATCCTGTGGGAAACCCAACGCTTTCGCAGTACCGGCTTTGACGCCCTGAAATACCTGGGGCAGGTGGCCGACCACTGCACCATCTGCCACAAATGCCAGCCGCCCTGCCCGGTGGATATCGATTCCGGCGCGGTTTCGGTGCTGGAGCGTCAGATCCTCACGGCCCACCATTATCGCCGCAGCGCCCCACCGACGGCCATGGCCCTGGCCTATTTGGACAACCG
>NZ_BBCC01000030.1 GCF_001311845.1 Desulfosarcina cetonica JCM 12296
AAAACACGACGGATGAGGCTTGACACGCTTCTGAAAGCGATTTAAGTTAAAGCGTTAAGCAGAAAGGCGCCATGGTTCGCCGACTTTACCATTTAATCGAAAGATTCGGGTCATTTCCCATCAGGATCCGGAAAAGGAGTGACAGATGCCGGTTTATGAGTTTCAGTGTAAATGTGGCCACATTACCGAGGAACTGGTCAGAATGGACACAAAGACGGTCGAGTGCCCCAAATGCCATGGTCAGGCAAAAAAAATCATTTCCGCCTGTAGTTTTGAATTGAAGGGCGGCGGATGGTATGCCGACGGGTATGCCTCGAAAAAATAGCCGGCGCGCCCCGATCCATCACTTGTCGGGGCCACGATTATGTTCTTCCCACCTGGTTTGTTAACCCGTTGAAAAGCATTTGATTGTGAGCGCTTGGTGGTCACAGGCCCAGTCAGCCACCCATCGACCAGGAGACAGCATGTCACAGGATCCAAACCATGGGCTCGAAAACCTGATGGCGTTTGCCATTGATGCCATTCGGGGTGCCGGCCAAATCGCTTTGGAAAGCTTTAGCCGAAGCGGTGGCGTAACCAAGTTTGACGAAAATCTCGTCACTCGGGCGGAGCTTCAGATCAGCCAGGATTTCCAACGTCGCCTGGACCAGTCTTTTCCCGATCACCAGCTTTTTGACAGTCGCCGTCTGGATACGGATTATACGCATGACAGCCGCCGATACCTATGGATTTTTGATCCCATTGACGGCGTGGACAACTACCAGGCCGGGATCCCCATTTGGGGCATGTCTTTGGCGCTGTTCGAAAATTTCTGGCCGGTGTACGGTGCGTTTTATATGCCGGCAACCGGGGATTTATTCCATGCCCAGGCTGGGGGACAGGCCCTCTGGGGCGAACGTACCATCCACATACCCGACGATCGCACCATTGACGATGAAAGCCTGATGTTCACCTTTTCCCGCTTTCATCGCTACTATGCATCTCATTTCCCGGGTAAGATCAGAAACCTGGGCTGTACCGGCGCCCATCTATGCTACGTGGCCATGGGGCGGGCGGATGTCGCTGTCACGGCTAACGAAACGTTCCAGGATCTGGCGGCCACACGGGTGATTGTCGAGGCGGCGGGGGGGCGATTCTATAAGACCAGCGGTGAGAAATTCTATCTTAATGACTACCTGAATGGGGAACGGATCGAAGAACACCTTTTGATTACCGCACCCGGAAACTGCCAGGCGGTGCTGGACAGCCTCGAAAAACGCACCTGAATCAGAGCCCCTCACATCGACGGGGCGATTATTTGTTGTCTTCTTTTTCTATCACGCGCACATTCTCTGTGCGATAAATAAACACACAGATACTGAGACCTGCGGCGAACAGGGCGCAGAACAACAGAAAGTCGTCGGCGACCCGTTTCCAGGCCAGAAAGAAGACGAATGCGATGATCATTAGGAGTTTGGTGCTCATGGGCTGACCGGGATTCCTTCATGTTCCGTCGAAGTCTCATTTTGAGTATCGGTTGTTTTCGCCTTGGCCTTGAGACCTTATTTTCCCGCAGGTAGTCCTTGCTGCCGTCGTGTCATCCACCAAGCCCACACCCGTGACCCACCCAGGAGAATTGTGCATGCATCAACAGACCCGTCGAATCATTGACTACTTTGAACAGATCAGCCGGATTCCACGCTGTTCCAAAAATGAAATGCAGATTGCCCGATGGCTTCGGCAGTGGGCCGAGAAAAAGGGATGGGCCGTGCAATCCGATGCCGCAGGCAACCTGGTGATCAAGGTGCCAGCCAGTCAGGGCGCTGAACAGGCTCCCCCGGTCATCCTTCAGGGCCATATGGACATGGTTTGTGAAAAGCGCGGTGGTTCCGGACACGATTTTTCCAAAGATCCGATCCGCCTGGTCGAAGACGGTCTTTGGTTGACCGCCGCCGAGACGACCTTGGGCGCCGACAACGGGATTGCCATCGCTCTCGCGTTGGCCCTTGTGGACACGCCTGCAATCGAGCATCCGCCCTTGGAGCTCTTTTTCACCGTCGACGAAGAGACCGGTTTGAACGGTGCCCTGCAAATGGACCCAACGATGCTGTCCGGAAAGATCCTGATCAATCTGGATTCGGAAGAGGAGGGGCTGTTTGTCGTGGGCTGCGCGGGCGGTCGCGACACGACCCTCCGGCGGCCCTCACGATTCACGGCGCTGACATTGCAACAGGACGGTCTTGCCATTTCCGCCCAAGGCATGCGCGGCGGACATAGCGGGATTGATATCGCCAAGCACAGGGCCAATGCCAACACGGTGATGGCACGCCTTTTGGACGCCGCCAGAGCGCAAGGCCCCATTCAAATCGTCGACATCCTTGGCGGCACGGGCCGGAATGTGATTCCCCGCAGCTGCGAGGTTCGTCTGGCCTGCCCGTCGGGTCGGATAGCGGCGGTCGAACAAGCGGTCAGGCGGGCTGCCGAGACCATCCGAGCGGAGTTCAGTATGACGGACCCCGGGCTGACGATTCGTGTGGAGCGGTGGCGCAATGCCGATACGGGCTGCCGCGCGATGACCGAAGCCGATTCATCCGCAGCCATCGATCTGCTGTTGGCGCTGCCCAGCGGTCCGATTGAAATGAGCGCGGAATTTCCCCTGCTGGTGCAGACATCGACCAACCTTTCCATGGTTGCCATGGAGGCGGATGGCCTATGGGTGATCACCAGTCAGCGCAGTTCGGTTCTATCCCGACTGGATGCCATCTGCCGCCAAGTTGCCGCCATCGGCAATCTTGCCGGCGCCCGGGTGGCGTCGGATGCCGGTTACCCGCCTTGGCCCATGAACCCGGATTCAGCCCTGCTGGAACGGTGCAAGACCCTGTATCGTGAACTTTTCGGTTCCGCAGCCGATGTTCAGGTGATCCATGCCGGGTTGGAGTGCGGCGTCATCGGCGATCACTGCCCGGAAATGGACATGATTTCTTTGGGGCCCACCATCGAGAATCCGCATTCCCCCTCGGAACGGCTCCATCTACCCTCTGTGGAAAAGGTATGGCAACTGCTGGTCGCGCTAATGGCGTCCTTTGGCAAACGATCCTGAAAGCGGAACCGACCCTGTCCGTTTTCGCGTTAGCGGCCTTTGCCGATGCCGCGAACCCGCCCCACGGGCTGGACCGGTTCAACGCGGGACGTGCCTTGGATTGACTCGACGTTGCTTCCGCCATGGCGTCCATAGGTCGCTACCGACCGACGGCGGCGGGTCGTGCGATGGGTTGTGGTATCGCGCGGGCCAAGCTCGGCACTGCCGGCCATTTCATCCAACACCTGTTTGAAACTACGCCGCCGGGACGGCATGCTGTCGTCGGCCGATTCCGGCGGGATCGCTTCATTTTCCCTGCCTACAAACGCATTCAGCCTTTCAAAAAGGTGGTCTATCCAACTGCGGCCCGGGTCGCGTCCCGCGGTAGATGGGCGATGGCTGACGTCCGGGGCAGATTTGTGGGCGGTGGGCGGGGGATCGGCCTGGGGCGTCGGATCGGGACGTCGGGTGAAAAGGTACGGCTTGATCCGGGCGTAGGCGATGTTGATCTGTTTGAGTTGTTCCTCGGCCTGGGCTTTGGCGACGGATCCCTCGGGAAACTGGTCCGGATGCCAGCGCCGCACCAGACGCTTATATGCCTGCCGGGCCTCGGCCGTGTCTGCCCGGGGGCCAAGCCCGAGGATTTTGAAACACGTCGTTAAATCCATGGTTGCTTTCCGGTTGTCCGGTTGATGGGGTCGGTTAGGGCGCCCCATATGCCATTTCCCCTTTATATCGGCAGTTATACCGGAGCGGTCAAGAATTACAAGACGTGGCGGCTGGCGGCCGGAACCGTAACGAGGGCCTTGACCCGGCCGACAAAAGTCTTTATTCATTCCGGCAAAATGCCATCGCCGCCAAGGAGTGACCATGAAGAAAAAGCATCCCCTGACGATTTCCTATATTGTGTTTTACCTGCTTCTTTCCGAAGACACGTGGCGCATTGCCGCCGGGTTTGTCTGTGCGGTCCTGTTTGGGCCATTGGTGACCCAAGGACGCGGTTTGCAGCGACCCGCCGAAATAATGGTCTGGATAATGGTCCTGGCCATTGGATGGTCGATAACGGCATGGCCGGCCAGGAAAATCACCTCCATGCTGAAACGGGCGATCCAAAAGGCCGGCCGATGAGGGGCCTGCTTTCGTCTTCTATCCGTTGCCGGCGGTGGCAAACCCGAGAATCTGGTTCAGGTGGGTTATCAAACGTTTCGCATCGGCCTGGCTTGGCCGCGGGGGAAGTTGCATCAGGACGCCGAGCCCTTCACTGGCCTCGTGATAGTCGGCCTTGGAGAGTGAACTGACCAGCGCGCAGTTGATCATCGGGTTGATCGCCACCAGACGCTCGATAAATTCGAGACCCGTCATGTCCGGCAAGGTTTCGTCGACCACCACCAGATCGGCCGCCTGGGCACGCAGGGTTTCCAGCGCCTGGTCACCGGTTTCTTTCCAGTCGATGGCGCCACCTTGGCTGCCAATGGCGGTGGAAAGATCGGCCAAATGGTTTCTGTCCGGAGTGACTAGTAAAACAGTGATCAATGGTTTCTCCTTTTCAATGCGTGGAAGAGCTGTCGGTTTCAAATACGGCTCCCAAACAGCCCGGCATGATAAAAGCCGGTGCAAGCGATGTCCCCTGGGCGTATGCTCCAAGAACACGTTCCACTTTTCCGGTGATAAAGGGTATCAACCGGATGCCGCTTGCGGTGATAACGGCTGCCGGTGTCTGGGATACCGCCCCGCAGATGAGCACCGCCACTTCCTGGTCGATCAGTGCTTTTGTGAGATTTGACGGCTGCTCGGGATCGAATGTCGCCTCTTCTCGATTGATGATGTGGCCCTGGTCGATGGTGACGATCAGCAACCGCCGGGCTGCGTCAAAGACCGGTGAAATACGATCTCCCCAAATCGTAATGGCAACTTTCATAATTCCCCTCCAACTCGCGCAATGGCAAAGCCCATGCCAGAGCGCCAAAAAAGCCAGGAAGGGGTGAATGAATTGAATTTATAGGAAGTTGGGCCAAGGCGTCAAGGAATCTCATTCATCATCGACCTGCGAGTATCGCAAAACTGCATCCCCATGTAGGACCCTTTGCGCCCCATCTACCGCTCAATCGGTGGTTTGGGACGTTTTTTGTTTTCCCGAGGCCGAACGGCCATCGATATCCGGCAGGTGAATTCCCAGTTTTTTGATTTTTCGGAAAAGGGTGCTCTTGTGCATGCCCAACGCCTTGGCGGCCGCCAAACGATTGTAGCCATGATCCTTTAAGGTGTTGAGGATGGCCACGGCCTCGGTGCTGTTGAGGGTCTGGGCCAATGGCGGCGTCCGGTCTCGGGGAAGGGGGGACTGACCGCCAAATCCGCCGGGAAGGTGACGGATTTCGATGGGGCCGGCCGAGCACAAGACAAAGGCATGTTCGATAATGTTCTCCAGCTCCCGGATGTTACCGGGATAGTCGTGACACATGAGTACCCGCAAGACATCGGGATCCACGCCGGTGACGGCCTTTGCTCGCAAAAGGTTCATCCTTTCGACAAAGTGCTCGATCAGGAGCGGAATGTCCTCTTTGCGGTTACGCAGGGGGGGCAGGACCATGCGGACGACGTTGATGCGGTAGAACAGATCCGGACGGAATTTCCCCTCGGCCACCAGATCGGCGAGACGCCTGTTGGTGGCGGCAATCACGCGGACGTCCGATTTTACCTGGCGAACCGATCCAAGGGGCGTGAATGCGTGCGTTTCGAGAACACGCAGAAGTTTGACCTGAAATGCCGGGCTGGTCTCACCGATCTCGTCGAGCAGGATCGTGCCGCCTTGGGTGACTTCGAAATAACCGGGTTTGTCCCGTGTGGCATGGGTAAAGGCACCCGATTTGTAACCGAACAATTCGGATTCGAGCAGGGTGTCCGGCAGGGCACTGCAGTTGATGGCCACAAAGGGCTTTTCCTTGCGGGGGCTGGCATTATGGATGGCCCGCGCCAGAAGCTCCTTGCCCGTTCCGGTTTCGCCCTCCAGAAGAACCGTGCTGTTGCTTTCCGCGACCATGGGCAGGATGGCCATCATCTCATGCATGACCCGGTTGCGGCTGACGATATCACCCATTTGGATGCGCCCGTCCAGACGCTTGCGTAGCGCTTCGACCAGGCTGTAATCCCGAAAGGTCTCCACCCCGCCCAGGATTTTCCCACTCTTACTTTTTAAAGGCGCGGTGGAAACCGTGATGGGGATGCGTTTTTTTTGGCTGTTGACGATATACGTGGTGGTGTTGGTCAGGGTGGAGCCTTCCTGCATGGTCCGTTTCAGCGCGCAGTCCGACTCACACATGTTGGCGCGAAACACTTCCCAGCAATGCCGACCGATGGCCTCCTCCCGGCGGATGCCGGTGATTTCCTCGGCGGCGCGGTTGAACGACATGATTCGCCAGTCATGATCGACGGTAAAGACACCGTCGGAAATGCTTTCCAGGATGATCTCGGTCACGTTGTCCGGTATGGGCTTGGGTCTGGGCATCCCCTCGATATCAACCAAATTTTTTTATTTCTGATGGGTAATAGGGAAACACATGCGACGAAGGTTTAATGGCAACGGCTGCCATCACCGATCATTTTGCGTATATACTCTATTTGAAGGGGAAGTTCCAGCCCATTATTACCGGGAGGGGAATGCATTGGCGCGACGAATCCGTCTTATTTGATGCAGCGCAAGTGGCGTTGATCGCAGCGCCAGGCTTCGAAGGCATCCAGATGGGACAACAGATCCCTGCACTCCAGGCGCAGCATGCGAATCTGCCAGATGGCCGTGGGTTTGATGCGGTCATTGAAGATCTGAAAAATGCTGCCGCGGCCACAGGGATCCAGCCGGCTCAAAAGGTCGAGAAGATTTTCAACGGTGGGGAAATAATCGTCGATGTCGACGGGATCGCTCACGATCCGAGAGGCCAGATCCTTGAGGGTCCGATAGGTCCGGGGATGGTGGGTCGTCGCGGCACGCGTGGCCATCAGCGCGGTTTTCCAGCGGGCTTCCAGGTCGGCTTTGGTCAGTTGATTGTCCATAAAATACGGCTCCCCATCGATGGACCAGAGGGGCACGGCGGCATCCATGCCCCTCTGGCCATCGGTTTGGGTGTTTACATGGCCGTTTCGGGGTGGAACACGGCCACCTCCTTGAGATCATCCAAAAGGTATTCCCGTTCATTGGGACCGAGGACCCCCAAGGAAAGACAGATCAAGGTCCACAGGTGGACGACGCCGTAGTTGCCGCCATAATGTTCACTCAGTTCATGAATCTGAGCATGGCAGTTGTGGCAGGCGGCGATGCAATAGTCTGCACCGGTGGTCTGAATCTGATTGTCCTTGAGCTGACCGTATTTGAGCCGTTCGTCCTTGAATCCCGACTGCAGGAATCCACCGCCGCCGCCGCAGCAGAAGTTGTTGGAGCGGTTCGGATACATGTCGACGAAATTCTCTTCACCGACCACGGACTTGACCACAAAACGCAGGTCTTCGGCAACGGAATCCCCATAGCTCTTGCGGATAATCTGGCAGGGGTCCTGGACGGTGAATTTGATCTTCAGGTCCTTGTTCCAGTCCGGATTCACCTTGAGGCGTCCCTCACGGATCCATTTGGCGTAATACTCATAGATGCTTTTGACTTCAAAGTTATGGGCAATTTTGAATTTGTTCAGTCCGGCCCGGACTGAGAAAGTTACGTGCCCTCACTCGGTGTTGAGGAACGTTTTGCACCCCAATTTATCCGCCTGATTGGCCGTTGTGGTGGTGATGTGTTTCCAGGCATCGTCATCGGCCAGGAACATGCAGTAATTTTCTCCCGCCCATCCCTGGCTGCCATAGGTCCAATCCACGCCGGCCAAGTGCAGGATCTTCCACAGGGGAACCATCTCGTCAGGCTCGGTGACCGGTTCACGTGAGTTCTGGTTGAGAAAAAACTCGGCCCCTTCTTTGTCGATGGGGGCTTGCATTTCTGCAAATTCCGGCTGGGCCTCACGGTACTCTTCGAGTACATCCTCCACGACGAATTGAAAATCATCGGGGGACGTCCCATGGCGCTGGTACTTTCGTTACGCAGGGCCATGTCGCAGGATCCTAAAATGCCCTTGGGCCGCTCTTCGCGGGGGCGCAACTGCCGAGCGTTATAGACCAGTTGCGGGATGTCGATCTGCATGGGGCAGACATAAATACAACGCTGACACATGGAACACATCCAGGGCCAGTCCGACTTGGCGATTTCATCATCCAGCCCCAGGGCCGCCATGCGCAGGAATTTTCGAGGATCCATGTTGGCCAGGCCGGTGGCCGGGCATCCCGAGGAACAGGCCCCGCAGGTCAGGCAGAGGTTTAAATTTCCTCCTTCCGGTAGAACCTCTTTTACTTTGTCGATAAACGTCTGTTTTTTCTTACTACCCAATTGAATGGGGGCGTCAAGCATGAACCAATCCTCCTTTTCGCGTAAAATGAATGTGTGTTGGCTTAAAATGAGGCGATTACCCATCAAACGGTACGACCAAAAACGATGATACGCCCTGCAGCATAATATGTGCCCACTGAAGTGAAGATTGTAGCATTAAAAATATATAATTATTTCGGTTAGGAAAAATCGAGATGAACGGATTTGGGAAGATACGGTCGCGAAGATGCACCGAGACTGTCGGCAGACGGTCGCATTTGTGCAACCAGATTCGAGGCCGATGGCGTCGAGGTTAATTTTTGTCATTTTTGGCTTGCCAGATGGTGTATTATAGGATAAGGAGTGCGCCAACAGAGATAGCCTGCCGTTGGCGGGGAATCTGTTTCCCCTACGTCAAGTGGTGTTTGCCCCCCCTCTAAAAAGCGTAAAGCTGACGTAATTTCTTGAACGCCAAGTGGATTGCTGACCATCATCCAACCGATGTGCCGCCAGGGATCAACTGATTTCCGGGTCTTTGGTGGTGGGTCAAGTTGTTCGCGGTGGGGGCAGTGATAATGAATAAGTCGAGATAAAAATGGACGAGAACAAACGTAAACAAATCGAAGCCAAATTAATGCAGCTCTTTACCCAGGTCAGCCAGGATCAGGGCGCCGCTGCTTCCGAAAAAACGACCCCCCAGTGGTCAAAGTCATTCGTCGCCGGAAAGGTAAACCCGATTTCCAGGTCGCCTGAAACCTGAAATCGATATCGTTAGCCCATTTGTTTTCCGATTCGCGCATTGCCGGTTCCGAGGGATAACGGTCGACACCCGCATTTCTCATCCCACCCACAAGGGAGAGTCAACAGGGCCTCCCCCTGAAAGGTTCGCATTAGACGATCGGTCCATAAATCCATTATGCTCTACATGGTGGAAGATCACCGGAGACCATGAAAGCATTGCATGGCCGTCTAAACAGTGGTATCCAGTACTTTTTCAGTCACTGTAACCCATGCGCCGAAGGTATTGAATGGCTATGTCGCAGCCGTTGATTGCCTGCCACGATTGTGATCTGCTCCACCAAGTCAAAGCGCTTCCCCCGAAATGTACGGCGCGGTGTACCCGTTGCGGCGCATTGCTGTACGTGCACGCCCCCGATACCCTTGACCGGACGCTGGCCATCGCCATCACCGGCTTGGTGCTGATGCTGTTGGCCAACATCTACCCATTTCTGTCACTGGAGTCCCAGGGGACGATACTCGAAACGACCCTGATCACCGGTGTGATCATCCTTTCACAGCAAAGTCCCTTGGGGTTGGCCATTCTGGTTCTGCTCACCAGCATGCTCGTTCCCTGCATGTTTTTGTTTGCGCTGCTCTATACGTTGGGATCGATGAAAATCGGCAAATCCTTACCGGCCCGAAAGCGGCTGTTCCGGATCGCCCTGACCTTAAGACCGTGGAGCATGACCGAGGTGTTTCTGCTGGGGATTCTCGTTTCGGTGGTTAAACTTTCCAAATTGGCCAGCATCATTCCGGGGACGGCCCTGTTCGCTTTTCTCGCATTGGTGTTCGTGTTGGCGGCGATCAACACAACCCTGGATCCACACGTCATCTGGGAGAAGATGGATCCATGACCCTATCATCCGACGGCCTTAACAAAGGCACCGCTGCGGCTCATGGGCTCTACAACTGCCATATTTGTGGCTTGTTGGTTCGGCGGCCCAAGATACCGGCGTCCCATGTACACTGTCCCCGCTGTGGGGGACGGCTGCATCTACGCAAACCCAACAGTATCAGCCGAACCTGGGCCTGTGTGATTGCCGCGATGATTTTTTACATACCGGCCAACCTTCTGCCGGTGACGGTGACCACCTACTTGGGCCGCAGTCAGGCGGATACGATCATGAGCGGTGTGATCTATTTCATGAAGTCCGGCTCCTGGGGCATCGCGGGGATCATCTTCGTGGCCAGCATCGTGGTTCCCATTGCCAAGTTGATGGTGCTCAGCGGACTGATGTTCTCGGTACAGCGGCGTTCCCGCTGGCGCCCCCTGGAAAGGGCCCATCTGTATCGCCTTACCGAGACGATCGGACGTTGGTCCATGCTGGACGTATTTGTGGTCACGGTGCTGGTGGCGTTGGTTCGCCTGGGATATCTCTCCACCATCGAAGCCGGCCCTGGCGTGGTTTATTTCGCAGCCGTTGTCGTCCTCACCATGATTGCCGCCATGACCTTTGATCCAAGACTGATCTGGGATGCTTTGGAGAAAAACGATGAATCCATCACCGACTGACTCGGTTTCCGATTTGCAGGAGGCCGTGCCGGCCCCGGCGATCTCGCGTGGCCGGCGGTTTTCCATCGTCTGGCTGATTCCCCTGATCGCCGTATTGGTCGGTGGCTGGTTGGCGATCAAGGCCTGGCGTGAAAGTGGTCCCACGATCACCATTATGTTCAAATCCGCCGAGGGCTTGGTGCCGGGTAAAACGGAAATCAAGTACAAGGATGTCACGGTCGGCAAGGTCGAGACGATTCAACTCAGCGAGGACCTTTCCCAGGTATTGGTCACGGCGACCATGAGCCGTGAAGTGGCGAACTATCTTACCCAGGATACGCTTTTTTGGGTTGTCCGGGCCCGGGTGGCGGCTGGTGAGGTCACCGGGATCAGTACGCTGTTCTCGGGAGCCTACATCGGTGTGGCTCCCGGCACGGAAGGCAAACCGATTTACCGTTTCGATGGTCAGGAAAAACCCCCGTCTGTTCTTCCGGACACGCCGGGCCGCAGTTTCACCTCAAGGCGGCGCAGTTGGGCTCACTGGATATCGGATCGCCGGTCTATTACCGTCAGGTCCGGGTGGGACGCGTGACCAACGTGGACATGGCCAAAGACGGCAGCGGCGTGCTGCTGGAGATTTTTATCGAGGCGCCGTATCACCGGCAAGTGCGGCGGACTTCCCGTTTTTACAACGCCAGCGGCTTGAAAATGGATATCAATGCCAACGGCATTCGCATCAACACCGCTTCTCTGGCCAGCCTCCTGGTGGGCGGGATCTCATTTTTTACGACGGGAAACATAAAAATAACACCGCCTGCGGCCATGGATCAGGTGTTTACCCTTTACGAAAACCGCGATGCCGCCAATTCGGCGGCCTACAGTTATCGTGAGTATTATCTGCTCTATTTTCAAGAGAACGTCCGGGGCCTGTCGGCCGGTGCACCGGTCGAGTTTCAGGGCATCAAGATCGGAGAGGTGGTCAGTGTCAGACTGCTTTTCGATCAGGATCATCTGACATTTAGGATCCCGGTGCTCATCGCCATCGAACCGGATCGCTTCGAGTTCTCCGGCGCACAAGCGATCCCGGAGTACAAGGTGGTTGAGGAACTGGTCAAAAAAGGCCTCCGGGCCCAGCAGAGCACCGGCAATCTTTTAACCGGACAAAGTTATGTGAGCATGAACATCTATCCGGATGCAAAACACCAGGAAATCCTCACCGACGACCTCTATCCCGTGCTGCCGACCATTCCCAATGCGATGGGCGAAATCGCCACCACGGCCAGGCGTATATTGGATCGTTTCAACAAGCTGCCGCTGGAGGATACGCTCAAGGATATTCGCGAGGCCGCCCGCCAGGTGACCGAGACCGTCGGATCGAAGCGCTTGGAGAGTGCCATCAGCAATATCGATGAGAGTTTTTCGGAATTCCGTAAAGTGAGCACCGCGTTCAACGACGGAACGTTGCCCAAAATCGACGTTCTGCTCGATCAGGCCAAGAAAACGCTGTCCCAAGGAGAGACCGCCCTTGCCGAGGCCGGCAACCTGCTCGGTGAAGGGGCGCCCATGGTCCACAATCTCAATCGCCTGTTGATGGAACTGCAGGACGCGGTACGGGCTGTCCAGGCCTTGGCCGATTATCTGGAACGTCATCCCGATGCGATTGTTTTTGGGAAAGGAGACCAGCAATGATGCGGATTCGGTCGTGGTGGATGACGGGTTTGGCGCTGCTGACGGGGTTGACCTGCGGGTGCTGCGCTTTAAGCCCTCCGGTCAATTACTACACCCTGAGTGCCATTGCCGCGCCTGCCATCGGCGTTGATGACCAAAACGTCGCCCGCCCCCTTATGATCGGCATTCAACCGGTGGACCTGCCGGGTTATATCAACCGGTTGCAGATGGTAACCCGTTCCGGGGCCAACCGTGTGTCGGTGTCCGGCCTGAACCGTTGGGCCGACTATCCGGACCGCATGGTGCAACAAACCATCGTTGAAAATCTACAGCGGTTGATGCCCCATGCCCGTGTCCTCAATTCACCCTGGCCGTCGGCGATCAAGCCGAATATCATCCTCTCCGTCCAGTTTTTCGAACTGATCGGCACCGCGGACGGACAGGTGTCCCTTGGGGCGGTCTGGAACCTTTCCGGCGGCGAAGCCGTGGACGGTGCCGAACCGCATCGAACCGTTCTGGTCGAGCCCATGGCCGGCCATGGCTTCGACGCGTTGGCTGCGGCTCACAGCCGGGTCATCGGAAGCCTGTGTCAATCGATTGCCGAGGCCGTCAAAAAAGATGGACTCGTAAAAAGCCCGAGATCAAGGCTTGCGAATCCTTAAGGAATGAGGCGTACTTGGCGTACGCCGCAGTGACGAAGGATGAAGCGTAACGCCGATATCGGGCTTTTTACGAATCCGTCAAGAAAGATTCCCCGCGCTGACTTCCCCACCCGTGCCCGGCACGATCTCAGTGGGGCTGAAAAAGGCTGTTGCGCATTAAAAATACAGCGCCCGCCATTGTTTTTATGCGCTTCTCATCCCAAACGATCAACGTTTGCCTGCCTGCCGCCCAAAAAAGGAAGCCCCCAACATGAGGCAGTATCGGACCTCATGTTGGGGGATTTGGAGGAGGGCGTATGATTTTTTGGAAGGTTGAGTGAACATACGCTATATATTTTTCTTGCAAATCGAGTGCCAATAAAAAATATTGACAATCATCGCTGAACGGGTATTGATGCGTGTTTGGATCGGGTGCTCATAACCGTTTCTTCCCACCACGACGGGGGATTGAACCGGAAGAGCAGAATAGGGAACCCCGTGGGAATCGGGGACGGGCCCGCCGCTGTAATCGGGGACGAACGCCGCAAAAAAAGCCACTGACCGTTTCCATGGTCGGGAAGGCGCGGTTGTAGAGTGATCCGTAAGTCAGAAGACCTGCCTGATCCAAAATGAGTCGTAACGCGTGGACGGTGTTTGGCTCGTGCTCATCTTACCGTGGATAAAAAAGGGACATCCCCGGATCGAATCGTTAATCGGTCCGGGGATTTTTTTCTCCGGACCCACTGCCATGGACGACGAGGAGGGCCTTGGGTGATGAGAAAATGGGGTGTCTGTTGGATGGTTGCAGGATTGCTGCTGTGGCCGGTTTGCGTTGGCGCGGAATCAACACGTCAAGGTGATAAAGATGTTACCGTGTTAGATCCTGTGGTGGTGACGGCAGGCCGAATGGAGGAGAACCGATCGGACGTGTCGAACAACCTAACCGTTATCACCACTGACCAAATCGAGCAATCCGCTGCGCGTGATTTGGGAGAACTGCTAGGCCAGCAGGGGTTTATGATACGGGAATATATCAATTCTTTATCAACGATCCAGATACGCGGCTTCAGTACGGACACTTACGGCGAAGAATTGAACGGTTATGTGCTGATCTTGATCGATGGACGTCGTTCTGGAACAGGCGATCTTTCAAAAATAATGCTCGATAATATCGAACGCGTGGAAATTATTCGCGGGCCGGGATCTGTCCAATACGGCGCCTCGGCAACGGGGGGCGTCATCAACATCATTACAAAAAAAGGTTATGATGGAACCCATTGTTTTGCAGAGGGAACCTTGGGAAGCTGGGGGTACCACAAGGCAAGTGCCGGTGCGTCAGGAACGCTTAAGGATTTTGATTTTTCATTCAGCGCCTCCACTGAATCACAGGATGACTACGACACCGCCCAAGGTGAAGTATACCGCAACACCGGTTATGATGCCAAAGATCGTATCAGCATGAGCGCGGGGTGGACATTTTTGCCAAACCACCACTTTGGATTGACATACAGCGATTATCAGGGGGATGGCGTTGGTAATCCAGGCTATTTTAGCCAGAACGATTTAGATGATTATGGGGATCATGGCCTGCGCTCGGTCGACGCCGTTTATGACGGACAGACGGACGATGGATCGTTCATCTGGAAACTGCGTTATTTCGATGGCAGGGAAAAATATGAGGTGTACGATCCGACGTTGTCTTACTTTCGCGAAACAGATCAAAAGGGGGCGCAGGCCCAGTTGACCGCAAAGTGGACGCGCGTCGATGTAACCGCCGGATTTGATTGGCTCAACTATGCGATCGAGAATACCTATTCATCTGGAGATAATACGTATGACAGTCCGGCCGCGTTTATCCTTTTGAAAACGAAATTCCTGGACGAGAAACTGATATTGTCGTTTGGCGGGAGACATGATTGGTATTCCATCGAGAGCGATCAGGGTGAGCGTATCGATGAAACCAATTGGTCGACCAGCTTTGGGGCGGTTTACAAAATTACACCCGCCTGGCGGATTCGGACTAACTATGCCGAAGCTTTTAAAATGCCAACCCCTGACCAACTGTTTATGTACAATGACTACGGTCCGATATGGGGCATTTGGGCCGGAAACCAAGACTTAGATCCCGAAACCAGTCAGACCTATGAAGTCGGAATGGATTACGCCACCCGCTTTTTTTCCGCCAGCTTGACCTATTTTACGACGGATTTCGAGGATAAGATTTCATATACTTACATACCAGCGGATAACCTGACCCAATACGAAAACGTTGAGGGCGCAACCATCTCCGGAATCGAGGGGACGCTGGATTTCGATATCGGCACTTGGTTCGACTGGTCTTTTAAATTGGCACCTTACCTCTCTTTTACCCACCTATTTGAATATCGGGATGAGGAGGACGACCAGGACCTCCAATACACGCCCGAATGGACGGCATCTTGCGGCCTTCGTCTCACTTACCGGGAAATCGGGCTCATTTCACATCTGAACGTCACCTATACATCTAAACAGGATATAACGGACTACGAAGGCACTGGGGAAACAACGCTCGGCAGCTATACAGTTGCTGATCTCACCGCTTCCAAAGATCTGTTATCATTTGGAGAATATGGTAATCTTGCGCTAAAGGCCGCTATCCGTAACCTCTTCGACAAGGATTATGCCACCATTCAAGGATATCCCATGCCGGGTCGAAGCTTCTACGTGGGATTAAAGTACGAATATTAGAATCAAATGGTTATAACGGCTTATGATTGAGCCTGTTAAGATGCTGATATGTTTTAGAAATACGTCCGTCCATTTTTTCTTGTTATCATTGCCGGTTGGAGTCAAAATTGGATATTTTGTTGCGTCTGTTAGGCTGGCGGAAAGAAATAATTCCGCCAGCCTTAAACGTCGGCCGATGGGTCTGGCTGGTCATTTTACTGCTGCCATTTGGGCTGCCCGCCATTGGTCTGGCTGAAAAATTATCCATTCTGGAAGTGGATATCAACAGCTACCAGGTTCATCAGGCCGTCAAGCAGATGGATCTGCCGAAATCCATCCAGGTCCGTTATTTCACCCTCGCCGATCTGACCGGCGACCCCGCGGCAAAAGCATTCATTGTCGATTCAAAGGTGGTGCTCGTCAACGTGATGATGACGCAGTTGGCCGATTACATGGTCGATGAGGGGCTCATGGACGGCCGCCGGGTGTATGCCCTCAACCGTGCCGGGGATACCGAGGGCCTGGCGAAAAAGGGCTTTCGATTCGATGCGGCGATCATGGATTACTACCATCACCGCAGCGTGCCCAACCTGGTCAGCCTGGTCAGCCTGGCCGTGAACCGGCATGTGGATGCGTCGGTCTCCTTCAAGCCGCTGGAGAAGGTTCCCGAGGTCTGCATCCACCATCCGGATGCCCCAGCGCTGTTTACCGAACTGGCCGCGTTCAATCAGTGGAATGCCGCCCGCAGGATCATGATCCCGGCCATCCACGGGTGGGAATCCTCTTCTACGGCACGACCCTGAAGGAAGGGCAGGTGGAAGCCGCCGATGCGCTGATCCGGCAATTGGAGGCGGCCGGTTTCAACGTGCTGCCCTGTTTCGGGCCGGTGCAGCCGATCTTCGAGCGCTATCTCAAACCGGTATCCGGCGAATCGCCGGTGGACCTGCTGCTGGCCTTCAGCATGAAATTCTCCTCCGGCATCAACGATGATATTCGCTCGGCCCTGGCTGCCCTGAACGTGCCCGTCTTCAATGTGATCCGGCCCTATGCGGAAACCATCGAAGCCTGGCGGCAAAGCGATGTGGGGCTGGGACCCATGGAAACGGTGTGGGCCGTGGCCACGCCCGAGTTTTCCGGTGCCATCGAACCGACCGTCCTGATCGGCAAAAAGGAGATCGTCGACAAGCAAACCGGCCGACACCTCTTTGTGTACGAAACCATCCAGGAGACCATCGATTTTCTCATCCCGCGCCTTAAGAAATGGATCGCCCTGCAACGCATGCCCAACGCCGAAAAGAAAGTCGCCATCATTTACTACAACCACAGCCAGGGCAAGCAGAACATCGCCGCCGCCTACCTGAATGTCTTCCGCAGCCTGCAGTTCATCCTGACGCGCATGCAAAAGGACGGTTATGCCATCGAGAGACCGGATGCGCTTACCGAGGAGAAAATCCAGCAATGGATTTTAGACGGCGCCCGCAACGTCGGTTCGTGGGCTCCCGGCGAACTGGACGCCCTTTTGGCCGCCGGCGAGGCGGAGACGGTCTCCCTGACCGAATACCAGACCTGGTTCGACCGCCTGCCCGAGGCCTTCCGCAAACCGGTGCTCGATCAATGGGGGCGGCCGGAGGATTGCACGATCATGACCAAGGATGACCGGCTGGTTTTCCCCATGGTCAAATTGGGCAACGTGGTGCTCTTGCCCGAACCGGCCCGCGGCTGGACCGACGATCCCATGAAACTCTACCATGACACCACCCTTTATCCCCACCACCAGTACATCGCCGCCTACCTCTGGCTGGCAGAGAAGTTCCACGCCGACGCCATGATTCACCTGGGCACCCACGCCACCTACGAGTGGTTGCCCGGCAAGCAGGCCGGGCTGGTCCCCTGGGATCCGCCCGAGATCATGACCGGCGCGATTCCCAACCTCTATCCCTACATCGTGGACGATATCGGGGAAGGCATCGAGGCCAAGCGCCGGGGCCGGGGCGTGATCCTCGACCATCTGACGCCGCCCATGAAGGAGGCCGACCTGCACCATGAATACCGGAAACTCCACGATCTCTTTCACCAGTATGAGATCGCCTGGGCCAACGGCAGCGAGACCGTCGAGGAATACATGCAGCAGATGCGAGGCCTGGTGGAGCAGACCGGGATCGCCAAGGATCTTTCCATCACCACCATGGACGATGCGGCCATGGAAAAGATTCACCTTTACCTGCACGAAATCGATACCAACTCGCTGCCCTACGGTCTGCACACCTACGGCAAACCCTACGATAGCGATGCGGCCGATGAGACCGTTCGCCTGATCCTGCAGCAGAATCCCACGGCGGATCGGTCCCAGGTGGCCCGGGACCTCGGCGACTCACCGATCCGCGAAATGGACAACCTGATGCGCGGCTTAAACGGTGCGTATGTCCCGGCCGGCGAGGGCAACGATCCGTTGCGCAACCTGGCCGCGATCCCGACGGGAAGAGACTTTTACGGCTTCTCACCGGCCAAGGTGCCTTCCAAGGCCGCCTGGGAGATCGGCAAGCGGGCCGCCGAGCAGATGATTGCCGAGAAATTGAAGAAAGAAGGCCGCTATCCGCAAAAGGTCGGGGTGGTGCTCTGGGCCACGGAAACCACGCGCAACGAGGGAGTGAATGAGAGCACGATTCTTTACCTGATGGGAGTTACACCGGTCTGGGACGCCACCGAACGGGTGACCGGCAGCCGGGTGATTCCCGGCGCACAATTGGGCCGTCCGCGCATCGATGTGCTGATCAATCCCTCGGGCCTTTACCGGGATATGTTTCCCAACAAACTGGTTTTTCTGGACGAAGCCGTCCAGAAGGCCATGCTGCAGACCGATATCGACAATTTTCTCAGCCGCAATCAGGCACTATCAAGGAGACGCTGATGGCCTCGGGCATGGATGCAAACGAAGCCGAGGTACAGTCGCGTTTTCGCATCTTTACCGAAAAGCCCGGCTCCTATGGCAACGGGGTGGAAGAGATGATCGGCGCCTCGGGCCTGTGGGAGAACGACGAGGCGGTCAGCAACGTTTACCTCAACCGCACCCAGTTTGCCGTGGGCCAGGGACGCTGGGCCGTTCCGGTGAAAGGTGCGTTCACCGAGAATTTGCGCGGGGTGGACATCGCCGTGCATTCACGTTCCACCAATGTCATCGGCATCATCGATACCGATGATTTTTTCATGTACCTGGGCGGGATGTCCCTGGCGGTGAAAAACGTCAAGGGCGAGGCGCCGGACACCATGGTGACCCTGCACCGCCGCAAGGATGAATTGACCGTCGAGGATGTGACCAAGACCATCGGCCGGGAGATGCGCACCCGTTATCTGAATCCCCAATGGATCGAGGGTATGAAGCGCGACAACTACGGCGGCGCCCGCCAGATGGCCGATTTCGCCGAGAATCTGTGGGGCTGGCAGGTGACCGTGCCGACGGCCGTGGATGCGGCCAAATGGCAACAGGTGTATGAGGTCTACGTGGAAGATAAATACGGCGAGGATCTGGAGGCTTTCTTCAATGCCCACAATCCCTGGGCCTACCAGTCCATGACCGCGCGCATGCTGGAGACGGTGAGAAAGGGATACTGGCGCCCCGACGAAGCGGTGAAACGCAAACTGGCCGCCGAGTATGCCGTCAACGTGGTGGAGAAGGGTGTGGCCTGCTGTGATCACACCTGCAACAACCCCATGCTCAACCAGATGGTGGTGAACATCATCTCGCTTCCGGGAGTGCTTTCGCCGGAGATGGTCGAGCAGTTCAGACTGGCCATCGAAAAAATGGCGGCCAAGGACCTGGACCAGCAGACCGCCGACCGGAAGATGCTGCTGGAAAAGCTCACCGCAGACACGAAGACGACGGCGCCTGCAGACCCGGCGTCCATGGACAAGGCGGAGAAGGATATGGCCTCGGCCGATGCGCCGGCAAAGGCCGAGGCGGTCGAGGGGTACAAGATGGAAGACATGGACACCCAGGATCAGACCAGTGCCTTGAGTTCGTCGGGCGTGCAATGGATGGCATCGCTGTTCGTGCTTCTGGTGTTGGGGCTTTTCTTTTGGGGCGTTAAGCGGCGCAAGTAAGAATGATGGACTCGTAAAAAGTCGCATTTCCGACGGATTCGTAAAAAGCCCGAGATCAAGCTTGCGAATCCTGAGGAATGAGGCGTACTTTTGCGTACGCCGCAGTGACGAAGGATACGCGTAACGCCGATATCGGGCTTTTTACGAATCCGTCAAGAAGGGGCGGCACCATGCTTTATAAAAGCCTGATTCTCGGTGTGCTTTTCAGTATCGGCGTGTTTGCCGTCAAAAGCGGGGTGGGGGTTGCCTATGGGGTCTGGCACCAAAAGCGAAAACGTGACACGGCCCTCGGGCTTGTTCTGTTTGCCCTCGGCTATGCGCTGATTTTTGGCGCCGCGGCCGTCATCCTGCCCCGCCTGGACCTTGCACGTCACCTGTCGGTCGTGCAGACCTGGGTTCAGCACGGCATGCTGGTTCATCTGATCATGGCCGCGCTGATGATGGGCTGGGGCGTCGTTTTGCTCAGACACAGCGCTTCGCCAACGTCATCGCGGAGCCGGGGATGGCTGATGCTGGTGCTGCCCTGTCCGCTGTGTCTTACCGTGATTCTGCTCTCGTATGCGTTTCTGATCGCCTGTTTTCCGGATCATCCCATCGGGCTCGCCGCTTTACTCTTCTTCGCCTTCGTACTGATCAGCCTGGTCACCACCGTGGCGGTCCGGCGCTATGGGCAGATTTCGGGCATGCCGCCCGATCTGTTCCTGGGCGGCGTCATGCTGCTGATGTCGCTCTATTTCATCGTTTCGGTGACGGTCATGCCCCATTTCGCCGACCTGGACAAGGTCTATCGCATGGCCCGTTACGATGCCGGCCAGCCTTCCCGGGAGATCTTCCAGGCGGTGGTCCTTGCCGTCTGTATCGCCGGTGCCTTCGCCTCCGGTTTTTTTCTACCATCCGAAAGACAAGGAGTCCGTCATGATCGACCTGGGTGCACTGCTCAAAACCTTCATTTATCTGATCTCCTCTGCATTGCTCTACCCGGTGCTGCTCTTGCTGGTGGGCCTGACCCTGGTCATCATCGTTCAAGGCGGATCGTTTCTTGCCGAGTGGTTGGAACGGGTGCGCCTGAAACCCTGCGCGCCGCAAGCGCTTCCGCAGCTGCTCAAAAGCGGGCAGGCATCGGCCGCGGTGGCCCACCGGGTGAATCAGTACGTTCGTGACCTGCGGCAGGTGCGGCGCCAGGATAGCGACGTCGACGTCAGCGTGGAGAATCTGCTGCAGGAGACGACCCTGAAGCTCTGGAAATCCATGGACCGGCTTCGCATCCTGGTGCGGGCGGCGCCCTCCCTGGGGTTGATCGGGACGCTGATCCCCATGGGCACCGGGCTGGCGGCCCTGGGGCAGGGGGATATGACCCGGCTGACCACCGATCTGGTGATCGCCTTCACCACCACCGTGGTCGGGCTGGCCATCGGAACCGTGGCTTTTTTTCTCTACACGATCCGGCGCCGCTGGATTGAGGAAGACATCAAGAACATGGAACTGGCCACCGAAATGCTGATGGATGATGAGAAAGGCAGTGGATATGAGATATTTAAAAACGCGGCGAACCAGTAGCCGGGGGCGAGCCTTCGGCGATGCGGCCTTTCGCGACGATGACCCCATGACCGGCGTGGCCAATCTCTTCGACATCGGCCTGGTCTTCATCGTGGGCCTGTTGCTGACCTTGTTCAGCGCCTATCGCCTCCAGGATCTTTTTGATCAGACATCGGAGATGACCATCATGAAGCAGAAGGCCTCGGGGGAGATGGAGATCATCACCAAGAAAGGTAAAAGCATCAAGGCCACCCGGGTGACGCGCGAGTCTGCCAAGGGCATGGGTAACCGCCTGGGTGTGGCCTATCGGTTGGAGGACGGCACGATGGTGTACGTGCCGGACGGTAAATAGGAATATGAGGATATCGTGAACCGTGAATGTGCAGAGAAAATTGAGGCTGGAAATGCTTAAGATGAGAAAACCGGGGCTTTGCCTGCGATGGCTGTTGATCGTGCTGGCCGGCTGGCTTGTGTTGAGCCCGTTGGCAGGGGCCAAGCCGGTCACGGTGACCGACGATGCCGGCAGGGTCATTCGACTGGCGGGCGTTCCCCAGCGGGTGGTCTGTCTGGTGCCTTCGGCAACGGAGATGATCTTTGCCATCGGGGCCGGGGATGCCGTGGCCGGCATCACCCATCACAGCAGCGCGCTGCGGGGTGCCGCCGAAAAACCGCTCGTGGGTGGATTTTCGTTCCCGTCCGCCGAGCGGATCATGGCCTTGAAACCGGACCTGGTCATCGCCTCGTCCCTGAACGCCAAACGGATCGCCATCCCGGATAACGCCATCCCGGTCCTGGTGCTGGATATCCGGCGCATGGACGACGCCTTTCGTCATCTGCGGCTCATGGGAACCCTTTTCGCGCGCCAGGCCGAGGCCGATGCGCTGATCCAAAAGAACCGCCGCCAGTTGGATCTGATCGCCCGCAAGGTGGCCCAAATTCCGCCCGAGCGGCGCAAACGGGTCATGCGCCTGATGGGCAAGGGGCCGATCATGACGCCGGGAAGCGATTCGTTTCAAAACGAGATGATCCGCGCCGCCGGTGGAATCGCGCCGGACTTCGGCCAGGCCGGCGGGGCGGTGCCGGTTTCCCGTGAGCAGTGGACCGATTTCAATCCTCAGGTGCTTTACGGTTGCGGCTGGGATGTGAAGGCCGACGATGCGGTTTTCAATCAAGCGGACTGGAGCGGCGTGGATGCGGTTCGGCAGCAGCGCATCTACACCTTGCCCTGCGATCTGACTTGCCGGGCCGGCGTTCATCTCGGCGATTTTGTCGCTTGGCTGGCCTCGCTGATCTATTCGCAGGAATTTGCCGATGCAGGCCATGAGGTTCTGCCCCGTCAGGTGATCGATCGCCGGCCGGTGCCCATCGACCTGGATTATGTGCAGGCGGCCGTCGTGGCTACCAGCACCATCCATGATTTTCCCAACAAAAGCCTGATTGTCGATTTCAAGACGCCTCGCGGCATCGTCTCCACGCTGGAGGGCGCCCGCGACGGCATCCTCACCGTGGGCAACCACTACTCCTCGCCGCCTTGCTGGGCCCTGACCCCCATGACCGGGCTGGACGGCCTGCATCAGGAGCTTTATCCGGTGATCGGCAAAGAGAAGGCCAATACGACGTTTCTCTTCACCGGTGCCAACATGGACAACCTGTCGGTCCAAAAGGAGACCTACAAGGAGATGACCGTCTATGCCCTGGTGACCGCCGGCGTGCGCGGCAATGCCGTGCGCATGTCCCGGGACGTGGGCAATTACTACGAGCCGGGCACCATCAACATGATTTTTCTCAGCAACATGCGCCTCACGCAAAGGGCCATGACCCGGGCGATCATATCGGCCACCGAGGGCAAAAGCGCGGCATTGCAGGATCTGGATATCCGTAGCGCCTACCTGCCGTTGGATGCGGCGGCCACCGGCACCGGCACGGACAACATCATCGTCGTCCAGGGGGATGGCAAAACCGTGGACAATGCCGGCGGCCATTGCAAGCTGGGCGAATTGATTGCCCGGACCGCCTACGCCGGTGTACGCGAAGCGATCTTCAAGCAAAACGGAATTGTCGGTCGGCGCGATATTTTCCAGCGGCTGGTCGACCGCCACATCAGTGTTTCACGGCTGGTCGGCAAGGCTGACTGCGACTGTATCGCCGAGGACCGGATGTTTGCCGGCCGCGTGGAAGCGACCTTGCTGGATCCGGCAATGGCCGGCTTTCTCGAAGCCGCCCTGGCGATCAGTGACGGCGCCGGAAGGGAGACGGTTGCCGACCTGGCATCCTACCGGACCTGGTGCCTGGCCGTGGCCGGCCGCATTGCCGGTCGGCCGCTGGAAGAACTGACCGCTTTCGTGACCGATGAGAAATTCCCCAAACCCCTGGCCATGGCCCTGAATGCGATTTTTACCGGTGTTTCCCGGGCGCCTGGCGTTCATTTGACCGATGTGCCCATGAACGCAACCCCACCCATCGCCGACAACGGAAAGTGACGGATACTTGTGAGAATAGCTGATGAAAGCCGGATTTCATTATTCATGAAAACGACCTTGCCCTCCTTTTTGATCCACACCCGACCATGGCTGAGAGATTGCTTTTTGATCCTTGCGCTGACGGTGCTGACCTTGAGCCCGGGACGCGCCGTTTACGGCCAGGAAAACCACGACCATGCGGAGGGGGCACTGGTTCTGGAGAGTATCGTGGTAAGCGCCGAACGCATCGACGCCTATGCCCAAACCAATCCCCAGCAGGTGGTTGTCCTGGATGACGCGGAGATTCAACGTCGCAACATGCTCAGCGTGGAAGAGGCGCTCGGCAGCATGGCCGGCGTGGAGGTGAAGAAAAGTTCGGGCATCGGCTCGCGCATCTCCATCCGCGGATCGGGAAAATCCAGTGGCGTGCTGGTGCTGCTCAACGGCCGGCCCCTGGGCAGCAGTCAGTATGGCGGCGCGGATCTGTCCACGATTCCCATCGAGATCGTCAAGTCGATCACGGTCTTCAAACCGCCGGTGCCGGTATGGCTGGGGCCCGGTGCCAGCGAAGGCGCCATCGTCATCGTTACCCGGGATGCGACCGATATGCGCGGTGAAAAAAAGCCGCACGTCACCCGGATACGGGGTGCCGGCGGTTCCTACGGGTATGCCGAGGCCTCGGTGAGCCACCGGGTCAAACTGACGGCGGGCAGCGCCATGGCCACCGCCAGCGGCAACCATCGGGACGGCAAACGGACCAACAGCGACCGGAATAGCGGTAATGCCTCCCTGCACTGGGATCGGGCTCTTTCCGGCGGACGGCGGCTGGAACTGGACGGTCGCTACTATCTGTCCGAATACGGCAGCGCCGGACCGGAGGACAACCCCACGCCCGACGCCCGCCAATCCTACCGCAAGGGGTCCCTGGACAGCCGGCTGAGCGGCATTGTCGGCAGCAGTGGCGATTACGCGATCAATCTTTATGGCGACACCGTCCATCTGAAGGACGAAAGCCAGACCGGCCTGGTATCGACCCTGGACGACGATAAAATCGGGATCAAGGCGGAAAACAACTGGAGCGGGGACGATGACCGCTGGGGCCTTCAATTGAGCGGTATTTTGGAACGCGATGACGTTGACCATACCCTGTCCGGCAGCCATCACCGCACCACTTCCGGGATCGGGGCCCAGGTCGATCGCCGCTGGACGGCCCTTGCCACCACCCTCGGCGCCCGTATCGATCACACCACGGATTTCGACTTCAATCCCGGCTTTTCCGGCGGGTTGAGTATCCCCTTGAATGACCGCTGGGCGGTCAAGGCCAATGCCGGTTACCGGGTCAATATCCCCACCTTCGGCCAGCTCTACCAGCCCAGCCATGGCAGCATCGACCAGGCCCGGGGCAATCCCGATCTTGATGAGGAGCGGATCTGGTCGACCGACGCCACCCTGGAATACCGCCAGGGAAAGGCGCACCACTTCCAGGTTTCCCTGTTTCGCTCCGATACCCGGGATCCGATCGTCTATGAGCGGGGCGACGACCGCATCTATCGGCCGATGAATGCCGATCGCGCCTGGCGGCACGGTGTTGAGGCCACATGGAAATACGGGTTCGCCAGCGGTCTGAGCCTCGACTTCGACGCCATTTTGCAGGATTCGGAGGTGACCGATACCGGTAACGAACTACCCTATACCCCCCGGGTGAAACTCAAGCTGACCATGCAGTACACGCTGAAAGACCCCGGTACCCGGCTGGAGACGACCCTGCGCTACCGCAGCCGCCAGTACAGTGAAGCCGAGAACCGCGAGGATCAACGCATTGACGCGTATACCACCGTGGATGTAAAAGTGATCCAGCCGTTTACCATCAGAACCCTGGCCGCGGAAGGGTTCCTGACCGTGGAGAACCTGTTGGATGAAGATTATGAAGTCCACTATGGCTACCCCGATGACGGGGTTCGCTTTGTCTCCGGATTCAATCTGACATTTTAAAAGAATGTGAAGCCATGCAAAACAAGATTCCCATTGTGATGGCGGCCTTCGGCACCACCTCGCGCGCCATGGACACCTACAGCAGGATCGACTCCGCCGTGAAGACGGCTTTTCCCGGGCATCCGGTCCGATGGGCCTATACCTCACGGATGGTCCGGGCGCACATGCGGCAGCGTCATCAGGCCAACATGAAAGGCCCCCTGGACGTCTTGGATGCCTTGGGTGATCAGGGGCACCGATGGGCCGTGGTGCAGTCCATGCACCTGATCTGCGGCCATGAGTTCTACCGCCTGGTGGATAATGTGCACCAGAGCCGGGTACGTGCCAGCATGGGGCTACCCCTGTTGACCGCCTATGCCGATTACCAGCTTGCCGCCCGGGCGATCCTCAGCGGCAGGGATCCCGGTGACGGCACGGCCCTGGTGCTGGTCGGCCATGGTACGGATCACCCGGCCTGGACGGCTATCCGGCGCTGGCGCAGATCCTGCGGACCCGAGGCGGCAACGTGCATGTGGCCACCATCGAGGGCGATACGGACATGGACGAGATCGTTGCCGCCGTGGTCCGTTCCGGCGCCCGGCGGGTTCGGCTGGTCCCCCTGATGTTGGTGGCCGGCGTGCATTTGGCCGAAGACATCGCCGGTGACACGGACTCGTGGAAAAGCGCCTTTGACGCCGCCGGCCTGGAAACGGCCGTGGAAACTCAAGGGTTGGGAAAAGAGGCGGCGATCATCGACCTGTTCATCCAGCATATCCGCGATGCCTTGGCGATCATTCCGGAGACATCGGCGCCGGCATGATCGCCTGCCTGCGATTCCTGTCCGGTGCTACCCGTCACTGCCCTTTTTCCGGACCGGTTCCCATCCCCCGCCCAGCGCCTTGTAAAGGGCCACCAACGCCAGCGTCCATTCCTGAACATCCAGAAAGGCCGGCCTGCCACACCCGCAACAGGGTGGCGGTGCGGCCTTGGTTTGGAAGGTGGGCGTCTCGAACGGCTCAGTTTTCTGTTGCGTGAGCGCATCCAGGCCGCCTATGGTGCCCTGGACAAGATTTGAGAGTTGTGATAGCTACCCCCGGTTTTGAGATATTTCCATTGTTGATGAACTCGTAAAAAGTCGCATTTCCGACGGATTCGTAAAAAGCCCAAGATCAAGGCTTGCGAATCCTGAGGAATGAGGTGTACTTAGCGTACTCCGCAATGACGAAGGATACGCGTAACGCCGATATTGGGCTTTTTACGAATCCGTCATTGTTGAAAGTGACCATGACGCATACACGCACCGATGAAGACAAGGCCCATCTGAAGACGATAGCGGCAAGGAAGGCTGCCCGATCATGACCGTAAATGCCGGCAGCACGATCCGAGCGGCCTACCAGACCCTCTTCGACGCGGCCACCGCCCGGCAGGACGCCTTTGTCCGGAGCCGTCTGCCTAAGATTCATATCGGCATGGCCACTTGCGGTATCGCCTCCGGAGCCCTGGAAACCCAAGCGGCCTTCGAGACGGCCCTGGCCGAGCGGGGCGTTGCGGCCCATATCCACACCGTGGGTTGCATGGGCCACTGCTACGCCGAACCGGTGGTGATTATCGACCATCCCGATTCGGGTTTCCCGCCGATTCTCTATCCCCAGGTAAACCCGGGCAAGGCCAGAATGCTGGTCGAACTTTTTCTGGAAGAAGGCGATCTGTGTTTCGAGCACATCATGGCGCGACCGTGGAAACCGAGAAGATTCCCTCGGTGTCCGGCCTCGCCCGTTTTAACCGCGAGAAACGGGTGATCATGAACCGCTGCGGGCGGATCGATCCCGAACAGATTCACGAGTATATCGCCGACGGTGGTTACCGCGGCGTGGTCGAGGCGCTATGCCAGCCGCCCGAGGCACTGATCGATTTGATCGAGGCTGCCGGCCTTCGGGGACGCGGCGGGGCCGGGTTTCCCACGGCCCGGAAATGGCGTTTCGCCCGGGTGGCTGCGGGAACGGACAAACGGATCGTCTGCAATGCCGATGAAGGCGATCCCGGTGCTTACATGGACCGCACCCTGCTGGAGAGCAACCCCCACCAGGTGATCGAGGGCATGCTCATCGCCGCCATTGCCGTGGGGGCCACGCGGGGGCTCTTTTACGTGCGTGCCGAATATCCCCTGGCGGTGCGTATGCTCACCCAGGCCGTCGAGCAGGCCCGTCAAAGTGGGGTGTTGGGGAAGAATATTCTGGGCAGCGGCATCGATTTCGACATCAACCTGTTCCAGGGGGCCGGCGTCTTTGTGTGCGGTGAAGAGACCGCCCTGATCCGCTCGGTGGAGGGCTATCGCGGCACGCCCCGGCATCGCCCGCCCTTTCCGGTGGAGCGCGGACTGGACGGACGCCCCACGGTGATCAACAACGTCAAGACCCTGGCTGCCGTGCCGCCCATCGTGGAGAATGGGGCCGACTGGTTCCGCGGCATCGGTACCGCCGACAGCCCGGGCACGGCGGTCTTTTCCGTGGTGGGAAACGTCGCCCAGCCGGGACTGGTGGAGGTTCCCATGGGGGTGACCCTGCGGGAACTGATTTTCGATATCTGCGGCGGCATTCCCAAAAAGAAAAAGTTCAAGGCGGTGCAGATCGGCGGGCCGTCGGGAGGCTTTCTGCCGGCCGACTTCCTGGATACAGCGGTGGATTTCGAAGCGCTGACCCGTGCCGGCGCCATGATGGGGTCCGGCGGCATGGTGGTGATGGACGAGGATGCCTGCATGGTGGATGTCTCGCGCTATTTTCTCGAATTCACCCAGAAGGAGTCCTGCGGCAAGTGTACCTTCTGCCGCATCGGTACCCGTCATCTTTTGGATATACTGCGGCGGCTGACCCGCGGCGAAGGCCGCCAGGGGGACATCGATCAGCTGGAGACCCTCAGCCGGGCGATCAAAACCGGATCCCTGTGCAGCCTGGGCAGGACCGCGCCCAACCCGGTGCTCACATCCCTGGCCTATTTTCGCGACGAGTACGAGGCTCACGTCAACGAGAATCGCTGTCCGGCGTGCGTCTGCCGCGTGATGACCGCATTTTACATTGACCAGGAAAAGTGTGCCCTCGGCTGTGATACTTGCTATGGCCGCTGTCCGACGGATGCGATCTTTACCTCCAGCAACCGCAAGAAAGGCATCGATCAATCCCTTTGCGTCAAATGCGGCGAGTGTTCGGTGGCCTGCCCGGCGGTCTACGGCGCCGTGATCAAGATTTCACCGCCTCATCGGGTGCCGGTGATCGAGCGGCCACCGGAGAGTCGGTTTTGATGGGGGCTTGTTTTGTTCAAAGACTTTTTTGAGATGCCCTGTAGCCGACGCGCTCAAAGATAACTGCTAATGTCCGGTATTTGGGAAACGATCCTTATTATTCACCAGATACCCTGTACTTTTATGCTTCGGTGGCGAATCACCGAAGGTGTTTTCGCAAACGGACTCCATCCAGCGTTCGATTTGATCCCGGTATTGCTCCGGTCCAATCTCCATCCCGCAGTCCCTGCAGGCAACCGTGGCGGTGGCTCAACGCCCGTGTAGTTGGGCACGGCCCCCGCAGAAGATGCATTTTAGCGTCGGCATGAATTGACCTTTTATCTCTCTTGTTTTTGCAAAACGGCGAGAGGTGGCTGCGGTTCAATCGTTTCGCGTTGGGGGGCTTCCCTTGGCCCATTCAGATGAACGAATGCATCATGGGTTGACTTGATCTTTTTTAGAGCGCAGGGCACGGGCAATTTCCTGGTTTTCGCGCTGTGCCGCGCGAGCACCAGTGGTAGGCGCACATCACGTTCCAGTAAAAACCGTCTTTCGTTCAACCGATTTGCCTTGCTGAAGCCTGGCGAAGTTCGGCAGGGCATCCCGATTGGGGAGTTCGGGCTTGTGGCGGGCCATGATTTTTTCCAGCCATTTGAGATCGTCTTCAGCAATCGGCAGTCAGTAGATGCGCCCGCCCGCATAATAGGCTCCCAGCCCACCGGCCAGGGCGGGAAGGTAGGTTGGGACGGTATAAACGGTGTTGAGTCCGGTAAATCGAAGTTTTTCCGCATGGGATGCAAACAGTGTCTCCGCGCTTTTGAAGACCTCATTCACGTCCTTGGAATCGCCGACGCCGTGCAATCGTTCCACCTCATCGACAATCAGTACGATTTTTTTATCGGGTGCCGCACGTTCGCGGCGTATGGTTTGAACTGCTTCCGCGACAAAGTCGCGCGCCTGCTTGACCAGTTTTTCCACCAACGCGGGTTTTTCTCTGGAGCTCGGCCTTGAAACTCGGATTGTGATGCAGCGATGCTTTCAGCTCTACGGCTCCGGCGGGAATCGCGATTTCGTCGAACCGAACATCGGATTCTAAAAACGACCAGACCCGTTCAAAGAATCCCTGACTGCCAGGCGCCTTGCCGATCCGCGCTTCGACCTTCTCGGAAAATGCGCCTAAAATTGCGATTAGAAAATCTGTGATTTCTATACGTTGGGTGAGCGTCAAATATTCGGATAAATCTGCATAAAATACTTCGCAACCGAAATCGTGCAGGATTTTCGCCAAACGCAGCAACTCTGTTGTTTTACCTGTCCCCCGGTTGCCGGTGAACAGATAGGCACCGGCGCTGGCGGAAAAATCGATGTGGGCGGCCAACTCCTGGACCGGGTCGCGTTGACCGGTTCCATGAATGTGCTCGACATAGACACTTGAATCCAGGCTGTTTTCAACCAGATCCCGGACTCCGAAGTTTATCGGCCGATCCAAATCCAATGCGTTATAAAAGGTTTTGGCGCGGTCACGAATGCTACTGGCATTTGTCATGGGGGATGCTCGATTCGGTGTATGGCGTCTTTATATCGACGCCATCTTTGACGGATTCGTAAAAAGCCCGAGATCAAGGCTTGCGAATCCCGAGGAATGAGGCGTACTTAGCGTACGCCGCAGTGACGAGGGATACGCGTAACGCCGATATCGGGCTTCTAAGGAAGTGACCCGAAATTCGGGTCACTTCGTGAACACGGGTATTTCCCCATAAGGGGTAAACTGATTTTTACGAATCCGTCATATTAAAGCATATTTATTCGATCATAACCATCAATTGGTGAGTGGCGACTTGATCTCCGATATCAACCAAGATATCGGCAATTTTCCCGCTTACTGGCGTTACAATTGGATTTTCCATTTTCATGGCTTCAAGGAGAAGAAGCGTCTCTCCTTCAGCAACTTCCTGGTCTTTTTTCACTTTCAGTTTAACGATGGTTCCCGGCATTGGGGCGGTTATTTCTTTGCGCATTCTGTTTTTCCCTTATTTTGAGGTTTGTGATCAACGGTTTTTTTTTCGGATGTACATCCGTATTGGTCCGTTGGCATTAAGCCGAGACGTTGATCCGCAAATGGATGGTGGCGTGGATGCATTCAATCTTGTTGCAGTTCCTTTATATCCGCATAAAATTCCAAAACCTCCGGATTTTTCAGCGCATCTTTGTTTCGCACGGTTTTGCCTTCGATGATTTTCTTGACGGCGATTTCCACTTTTTTCATGTTCAGCGTATAGGGGATCTCCGGGACGGCGATGATTTTTTCCGGGACATGCCGGGGCGATGCATGGGTACGGATTGTTTGCCGGATCCGCTTACAAATGTCATCATCGAGTGCATGCCCGTTGACCAGTTTGACGAACAAAATCACCCGAACGTCGTTTTTCCAATTTTGCCCCACGACCAAGGCGTCTTCGATTTCAGGCAACACCTCCACCTGACGATAGATTTCCGCCGTGCCGATCCGGACCCCACCGGGATTGAGGGTCGCGTCGGAGCGCCCATAAATCACCACACCGCCCCGGTCGTTGATCTGAATGTAATCCCCATGGCGCCAGATGCCGGGATAAACATCAAAATAGGCCGAATGATACTTTTTGCCGTCCGGGTCATCCCAGAAATAGATGGGCATGGAAGGCGATGGCGCGGTGCAGACCAGCTCCCCTTGCCGGCCTATCACCGGTTGACCATCGCTGTCGTATGCCTCGACCTTCATTCCCAATCCGCGGCACTGCAGTTCGCCGGCATAGACCGGGCCGATGGGGTTGCCCAGGGCAAAACAGCCATTGATGTCCGTTCCGCCGGAGATGGATGCCAGTTGCAGGTCCTTTTTGATATCGCGGTAAACGAAATCAAATCCTTCGATGGAAAGGGGGGAACCGGTTGACAGAAGGGCACGCAGAGGTGAAAGATCAAACTGCTCAGCGGGTTTCAACCCGGTTCCGGCAAGGGCCGACAGATAGCCGGCGCTGGTGCCGAAAACGGTGATTTTTTCCGCTTCGGCCATCCTCCACAGGATTTCGGGACCGGGGTAAAAGGGATTGCCATCGTAAAGCACCAGGGTGGCGCCGACGGACAGGGCGCAGGTGAGCCAGTTCCACATCATCCAACCACATGTCGTGAAATAGAAGATGGTGTCCTCCCGCTTCAGGTCCGTGTGCAGCAAATGCTCTTTCATCTGCTGCAGTAAGATGCCGCCGGCGCTTTGGACCATGCATTTGGGAAGTCCGGTCGTACCGGAAGAGTACATGATGTACAGGGGGTGGTCGAAGGGCAGCTGTGCAAACTCCAGGGGCGGAGGGTTTTTTACTTTGAAATCCTTGAATTGAATACCATTAGAGATCCTGCTCAGGTCCGGCTCCTCCCGGGCGTAGGGGACAACAACGACCTTTTCCACTGAATCGATTTGTTCGAGGATTTTTTCCACACGATCCAGGCTATTGATACGCTTGCCCTTGAACCAATAGCCGTCTGCGGTGAACAGGACCCGGGGTTTGATCTGGCCAAATCGATCGAGGACGCCTTTGATGCCGAAGTCGGGCGAGCAGGACGACCAGGCGGCGCCCAGGCTGGTGGCGGCCAGCATGGCGATGATGGTTTCGGGCAGGTTGGGCATGAAGCCGACGACCCGGTCACCGGTCGTCACCCCCAACGATTGGAGGGCCGCAGCGACAGCGCTGACCTCGGTAAACAGTGCATGGTACGATAGCTCACGGCGAATGCGATCTTCACCGTAAAAAATGACGGCGGTTTGCTTATCCCGAAAGCGCAGCAGGTTCTCGGCAAAGTTGAGTCTTGCCCCGGAAAACCACTTGGCACCGGGCATTTTCTTTTCATTATCGATGATCGCGGTGGGTTGTGTCGATGCGATGACATTACCAAAGGCCCACATTTCCTGCCAGAATTCGGCAATGTTCGTCACCGACCACTGCCACAGGTCCTTGTAATCGTTGATGTGTTGATCGTATTCTTGGTTGATGCCGTGGATAAATGCGGTCATGTTGGCGTGTTGGACCCGCTCTTGAGACGGTTCCCACAGAAGTTTTGCCATTTTACACCTCTTTTTTCGTCTCCAAAGGTGAGCCAATGCGGTTAATTATTGATTGTATAGAACCGCCAGGATGGTTGCCGTGTCGGATTTGGCGGTGAGCCAGTGGGGAGTGGTGGATGAGTAATACACGCTGTCCCCGGGTGACAATTCATGACGCTCGGAACCGATTTCCAATACCACCGTCCCCTGAAGCACATAGATAAATTCCTCACCATCGTGTTGCGATGTCTCTTTCTGGGCGCTTTCGGTCAATTTGACAAGCAGTGGCTCCATGTGGCGTCCTTTGACTTCTGCCGCCAGCCCTTTGTAAATGTATAATTGCTGCTGCCCACCTTGGGCTGTGGAGCGGGAAATGGTTTTTTGTTCCCCCATCCGCATGATGGCATAGGGTTTGTCTCCCTCTCCGGAAATGAGACCGCCGATGGCAGCCTCCAGGGCTTTGGATAGTTTCATTACCGTACCCAATTGAGGCATGACCTCCCGGGTCTCGATCTTGGATAACAATTCGGTGGTGAACCCCGTTATTTTGGATAGTTCTTCGATGGAAAATCCCTTTTCCTTGCGCAACGCCTGAATCCGGTCACCGATTCCTGAAACGCCGGTCGGATCCGATGCTGGAATCTCTCCGGTCAGTTCTTCGAAGTAATCGACATTGATATGGGGCAGGGACGCTTTTGTATCCATTTTTCTCTCCCTTCTTGTACGCCATGATAGGCCTTGCCATGGCCGGCAAAGATATAAAAACAAACAATTACGGACGGTACTGCTCGGGCAGGATCGCCTTTTCTCCCCAATCGCCGGGAATGGGCTGGCCGGGTGCCTCGCCAAGCGCTTCTTTGCGTTTGGCCAGACCCGGACGGGCAAATTTCATATGCCCCTCTTTCAGGGTCCGTCCATTGATGGTCACCTCGCTTCTCAGGCGCTGGCCCACGGTACGTTCCAGTTGGCGGCCCAGCCACAGCACGCGGTCGACATCATAGCCATGCGCGATTCCCATTTCGTCAATCTGCACCAGTAAATCTTCAAGGCAGATCAGACCCACATAGCGCGGATCTTCGTAATAATAGTCGCCTGTCCCGGGTACCGGGCAGTCGTCCAGAAAATTGGCCGGCTGGCGCCCAGGCCGCCCAGGGTGCCCTCAAAATGAGAAATTCCCGCCTGCATGGCAGCCAATGCCGACGCCGACGCCATGCGTTTGGTCTCGTGAAAGTGGGCGATGTGCAGGGATGGATCCGGGATCTCATCCAGAACCATGGAAAAATAGCGATACACCTCCGGGGCCGATGCGCTACCGTCATGGTCGGCATGTTCGATGTCGGTGGCACCGATTTCCAGCCAGCGTTTGGTAAACTCCACCGCATCCTTGAGTTCCGTTGCCCCGGCGATGGGGCTGCCCCAGATGGTGCTTACCGTACCGCACATTTTCAGCCCGGCATCGCGGCATTTTTGAATGGCCCGTTCGCACTCCTTCCAGTAGTCGGGCAAGGTGGTGCCGGAATTGGCGAAGTGATGTTCCTCCTCGGTGGACACCATCATCAGGCAGCGATCCGGTCCCACGCCTCTTTGGGCCAGTTCAATGGCCCGGTCCACGGCCGGTTCACGGATGGTCACGGCGGTGATGGTCAGGTCATCATAGTTGATTCCTCTTTTCCCGCAGCGGGCCTTGAACCGGTCGCTGCGAAGGTGTGCCAGCACCTGTTCGGCGTCGCTGAACTGGGGCATCAGATACGAATTGCCCAGGTTGGTCACCTCGATGTTGCGGCAGCCGGCGAAGATCATATTCTCGGCATAGAAGATCTTGGCCCGCGTGGAGATGAATTTTTCCAGGTGCTGGAACCCGTCCCGAACGGTGATGTCGCCCAGGGTCACTTTTTTCGGCATCCGCGGGAAGATTTTCCAATAATCATATTCGGTCATGGTGAACTCCTTCCTTTACTCGTGTTGATGGGGTACGCTTTAAAATCGGACATTCCCGAAGGACGGCTCCCCGATGGGCTTGAGCAGGCTCACCTCAAAGGCCATGCCGAGCCAATCGCGAATTTCGGAAAACTTGAGTACGCGGTCCGTGAGCAGCCTGGAGCCGCAGAAAAAGGGATGGGCTTCGCCATCGTATTTCTCGATCATTTTCTGGCTGAAGGCCTGCTTCTCTTCCACCGTCATGGGCTTGCCCTTGGCTTCCCTTTTTTTCTCTTCAATGGAGAGCAGCACGCCGGCGGCGCTTCTGCCGCTCATCACACCGGTGCGGGCACGCATGGTGCTGAAGAGGAAATGGGGGCGGTAGGCCCGGCCGCACATGCCGTAGTTCGCCGCCCCGTTGTCCGGCCCGATGACCAGCTGGATTCGGGGCACCTGAGCGCAGGCCACGGTTCGAACCATGTCGGATCCGTACTTGCCGATTCCCTGATGTTCCGATTCGGAGCCCACCATGTAGCCGGGGGCACTTTGAATGAACAAGAGCGGCGTCTTTTCCTGGGAGCAGCGCACCACCACTCGGCGGCTTTGCGGGCCGCTTCGGCAAAGATGATGCCCACCGAATTGGAGGCCACCACGCCCACGGGAATCCCCTTGATGCGGATCTTTCCGGTCAGGATGTTGTCCCCGTGGCCCGGGGCATAGGATTTTTTGTATTCGATAAAATAGGAATCATCGGCGATGGCATTGATGATGCCCCGACCATCGATTCCCTGATGAACCTGGCGCGGCATCAGGTCATAGATGGCTTCGGGGGGCGAGGTGGGCTGCGCTTCGGCGTACCGGTGGGAATGAAGTTTTTGTGGTACTTCCAGGGCCAGGATTTCTCTTACGCGATTGATCGCTTCGTCCTGGTTGGCGCAAAATGGTCCGCCCCGCCGGATACTTGGGTATGCACCCGGGCCCCGCCGAGATCTTCGGCGGAGATGACTTCCCCGGTGGCCATCTTCACCAAGGCGGACCGCCCAGAAAAGAGTAGGACATCTTATCGATCATGATCGACTGGCAGGCCATGAAGACGATGTAGGCGCCGCCGGCCGTGTTGCCGCCGGTGCTCATGGTGATCTGTTTCAGCCCCATGGCGGACATCCTGGCCATGTTGTAAAACATGGAACCAAAATGACCGTCATCGGGGAAAACGTCAACCTGCATGGGCAAAAAGGCCCCGGCCGAGTCGGCGATATAGACGCAGTTCAGCCCGCATCGTTCGGCGATGGCCTGGGCGCGCATGTGCTTCTTTAGCGTGATGGGCAAATAGGCGCCGGCCTTGACCCGGGAATCATTGGCGAAAATCATGGTCCAGTTGCCGTTGATTTTTCCGATGCCCGTGACCACGCCGCCGCAGGGGACATCATCGATCCCATCGGAATAATTCACCCCGAAACCGGCAATCTGCCCCAGCTCGAAAAACAGGCTGCCCGGGTCGATCAACTGCTGGATCAGGTCGCGAACCGGTTTTTTGCCCTGTTTGGCCAGACGGTCGACGGCTTTTTGCCCGCCCGGCCAGGTGGCCGCATGCACCCGTTCGTCCAGTTTCTTTTCTTCGTTTTCCCAAAAGATCCGATTTTCTGTCATCGTTGGTCCTTTTTGCCCTGAACTGGCCGTGTTTTGCATCAACATGGTCTATTCTCCTCGATAGATCGGTTTGCGTTTTTCTTTGAACGCCGCCAAGCCTTCGAGCCGGTCCTTGGTGGGAATGGTCACCCAATAGGCGTTGGACTCCATGGCCAATCCGGACTGAAGGTCCGTTTCCATGCCGTAGTTGATGGCATATTTGGCCTGTTCGATGGCGATGGGACCGGTTTCGCAGATTTCGGCAGCCAGTTCCCGGCACGTCGCCATTAACTGCTCCGCCGGGCAAACCCGGTTGACCAGGCCGATGGCCAGCGCTTCCTGGGAGTTTACCCGCTTTCCTAAAAAAATCAGTTCCTTGGCCTTGCCTTTGCCCACGATCCGCGGCAGACGCTGGGTGCCGCCGGCCCCGGGAATGATCGCCAGGCGGGTTTCCGTGAGCCCCATGGTGGCATTGTCCGAGGCGATACGGATGTCGCAGGCCAGGGCCAGTTCGGTTCCCCCGCCCAGGGCAATGCCGCCCACCGCCGCGATCACCGGCTTGTTCAACTGTTCGATGGCGGTGAACAGGCTGCGGATGGTAAAGATATATTCCTTGACCTTGGCCGGCGGCAGTGAAGCGCGTTCCTTCAGGTCGGCACCCGAGCAGAAGGCTTTTTCTCCCGCACCGGTGATGATGACGACCCGGGTGTCCGAATCGAAACGCAAGGCTTCGATTTGATCCTTTAATTCACGCAGCAACTGGAAATTGAATGCATTCATGACCTGCGGGCGGTTCAGGGTCAGTGTGGTGACCTGATTTTCTTTTTCGATTAGCAGTATTTTTTCCGTCATGGCGTTATTCTCCGTATTCGGTATGATTTTACGCACCCGTGTTAACAGCCGATGTAGCGCGAAATGACAATCCGTTGGACCTCGGACGTTCCCTCGCCGATATCCAGCAGCTTCTGGTCCCGATAAAAGCGCTCTACACCGTAATCTTTCATCAAACCGTATCCGCCGTGAATCTGGACGGCGTGATTGGCGACCCGGCCCATCAATTCGGAGCAGTAAAGCTTACCCATGGCGGCCTCTTTTTCAAAGGGGCGCTTGTGGCTTTTCAGCCAGCAGGCTTTGTATAAAAGATTGCGGCCGCATTCGATTTCCATGGCGCAATCGGCAAGCTTGAAGGCGTTTGCCTGAAATTTACTGATCGGCTGGCCGAATTGTTCCCGCTGCTTGGCATATTTCAGTGCGGCCTCAAAGGCTCCCTGGGCGCCTCCGAGTCCCATGGCGCCGATGGACAGACGGCCCCCGTCCAGGGTCTTGAGCATCTGGTGAAACCCATCGCCCTGTTTGCCGAGTATGTTTTCCTGAGGAACACGGACATCGTCAAAATACAGTTCCGCCGTATTGGAGGCCCGCCACATCATTTTCTTATGCATGGGCACCGCCTTGAACCCCTTGGTGCCGGCCTCGACGATAAAACAGGTGTATTCCGGCCGGCCATCCTCACGCTTGCCGGTCACCGCCTGAACGGTCACCCCCAATGTCATGTCGCAGGCCGCGTTGGTGATGAAGATTTTGGACCCATTGATCACCCAATGGTCGCCATCTTTGACCGCCGTGGTTTTACTGCCACCGGCATCGGATCCGGCGGTGGGCTCGGTGAGTCCAAACCCCCACAGGGCCTCTCCGCTACATAGCCTGGGAAGATACTTTTTCTTTTGCGCTTCACTGCCAAAGTAGTACAGGGGGCCGATGCCCAGGGAGTTTCCAGCGGCCACGGTCGCCGCCTGGCTGCCATCCACGCGGGCAATTTCCTCAACGGCAATGATATAGGAAATATAATCCATGGCCTGGCCCTCGTAGGCTTCGGACACGAACATGCCGAACAGTCCGATTTCCCCCATCTTGCGCGTCAGTTCCGGCGAAAATGTTTCACTCTCATCCAATTCGGCGGCAACCGGTGCAATTTCCCTTTGGGCGAACGTTCGAACCTCTTTTCGAATCATTTCCTGTTCTTTGGTTAAATCGAAGTTCACTTTTATTCCTCCTTTTTACCGTCCATGGCCGTCCATTGGCCGGTTTTCGCATTCAATTTAGGTCCGGGCCTTGGCCTCCTGAGCATCGCCTTGCTCTGAGAATCATTCTACCGACCGGACGTTAGGGATGCTGATAAAATTTTTTTAATCGTTTCCTGGCCGGTCAGGCGGTCTTGATGGCGGCTGCCGTCTGGCGCTGCAGCTCTTCGATGGCTTGATCCCGCAGTTTATATTTTTGGATTTTGCCGGAAGCGGTGGTGGGGTACTCATCCACGAAGAAGAAGTACCTGGGTATCTTGTGGAAAGCGATCTTCTTATCGCAGAATCCATGGAAATCGTCCTGGGTGGGGGGATTCTGGTTGCCGTTTTTGAGTTGAATATAGGCAACCACCTCCTCACCGTACTTCTCGCTGGGCACGCCGACGACCTGCACGTCACGGACGTCCGGGTGGGTATACAAGAACTCCTCGATTTCCCGTGGATAAATATTCTCGCCCCCGCGAATGATCATATCCTGCTGCGCCCGGTGATCTTACAATATCCATTTTCGTCCATTACACCCAGATCGCCTGTATGCAGCCAGCCGTCGGCGTCAATGGCGGCGTTGGTTTCCTCGGGCATTTTATAGTAGCCCTTCATGACATGGTACCCGCGTGTGCAGAGCTCGCCTTGCTGGCCGGCGGGCAAGGTGATGGTACTATCGCCGAGATCCACGATTTTTACCTCAACATTGGGCAGGGCCCGGCCAACCGTGCTGACACGAAGGTCCAGCGAATCCTCGGTACGGGTTTGGGTGATTCCCGGGGATGCTTCGGTCTGGCCGTAAACGATGGTCATCTCACTGGCGCCCATCTTGTCCACGACTTTTTTCATGACTTCAATGGGGCAGGGCGACCCCGCCATGATACCGGTTCTCAAGCTGCTGGTGTCATAGGACCGCTTTTCCATCTCTTCCAATTCGGCGATGAACATCGTGGGAACGCCGTGAACCGCTGTGCAGCACCCCTGTTCGATGGCTTCCAGGACCACGTCCGGCTTGAACTGAATCACCGGTGACATGCATGCCGCGGAAACCACACAGGTCAGCGTCCCCAACACGCAACCGAAACAATGAAAAAACGGAACCGGAATGCACAGATTGTCCTCGGCGCTCAAGCGCATGCATTCCCCCAGGCTTTTTGCATTGCCGATGATGTTGGTATGGGTGAGCATGACGCCTTTGGGAAAGCCGGTGGTTCCGGAGGTATACTGCATGTTGATGACGTCATCCGGGGCAAGGGATTGCTGACGGACGGCCAGCGCCTCGTCACTGATTTCACTGCCGCGATCGAGCATGGCCTGCCAGGACAGCATTCCGGGCGGGGTGGGCTCACCGACAAAAACCACGTTTTTTAAAAAGGGAAGTTTCTCAGATGTCAGTTTTCCCGGTTCACAGCGCGGTAGTTCCGGACAAACCGTATTGATGACGTCGATATACTCTTTATCATCGCGCACGCCGCCAATCATTACCAGTGTGGTCGCATCCGATTGTTTCAGCAGGTATTCCAGCTCGAAGGATTTGTAGTTGGTATTCACCGTGACCAGGACGGCCCCCATCTTGCCGGTGGCAAATTGGCAGTCCAACCACTCGGGAACGTTGTTGGCCCAAATGGCAACCTTTTCGCCTGGCTCGATACCCAGTGCCATCAGCCCTTTGGCCACCTGATTGCAGATGGCCTTGAATTCAGCGTAGGTATGATAAATATGTCTCTCATAATACCGGACGGCGGGGTTGTTGCCGAACTGCTCGGCGACGACGTCCAATAGTTCTCCGATCGTGATATTTCCGACATCAAAAATTGGTAATTGCATGTAGTCCTCCCCTTTACCGAACAACCAATAATTTTGCAGGACCTTCGATTGGCCGAAGTGATGAAATGAGAAAAGGAAAATGGAATTCATTTTAAGAGATAGCCATGGCTGAATACGATTTAATCAATCCGTGTCTTATTGACAATCGGCAGCCGACGCATTTTTTTGTGATACCGATGCCATCGGACGCGTGGGCCATTTGTTGACATCAACCGGGTAAAAAGCCTACACGCGCGTTGGTGGTGCGGTGCATCGGAAATTCAAACGGCCGACAAAACCACACGGGGCTTAAATGGAATTTTCAAACAGACGCTTGAAGAAAGGGACGCGAAGGTTGGCGGGGTAAGATGAGGCTATGCCTGGACCGATGGGGTGATCTTTTTGGTGTTTTCCCAGTGAACTGCCAGGCGGACCAATTCCGTGGCATTTCTGAGCCCTAATTTTTCTTTGATCCTTTCCCGGTAGGTCCCGATGGTTTTGATGCTGAGATTCAGTTTGCCGGCGATATCGCGTGTACTAAACCCTCGGCCGATGAGACGAAATACTTCGAGTTCGCGGTTGGTCAGCCGTTTGATGGGATCCGCGTCGGCCGCCCCGGAATCTCCGCTCAACTGAAAAAGGATGTGTTCTTTGACCTGATCGTTAAAGTAGAGGTTCCCGGCCAGCACCTGACGAATGGCAAAAACCACCGACTCCATGGCTTCCTCCTTCATAATGTAGCCCCGTGCACCGCGCGTAGGGCTCGCTCCGCATAGAGGAATTCGTCATGCATGGAGAGGATCATCATCGGCAGGTCTTTCCTTTGGTTATGGATCTCCTTTATCAGGTCAATGCCATCACTGTGCTTCAGCGATATATCCACAATGAGAAGATCCGGGTTCAAGCGCTCGATTTCACGCATGGCCTGGTGGACACTCTCGGCACCGCCGCATACGGCAAGATCCTCTTCCTGATTGATCAATTCACTGATTCCCAATCTGAAAATGGGATGATCTTCGACCACGAAAATTTTCCTTTTTTTCATTCGATCAATCCATCCCTGATTATGCGTGAAATGAAGTGGGCATGGCCTTGCCATCGTTGACCGGGCATTGCATTTGCAATTGTACCTCGGTACCGCCGTCTGCGCATGGCCGTATGGCCAGTGCTGCCTGGATCATATTGGCACGGAAATCCATGATCCGCAATCCCATGCCCGCATTGCGATCGCCTTGGGGCAGACCGACACCATCGTCGGTGACGGTCAAGACCAGCCGTCCCGCCCCGGCGGTCAGTCGAATCCGGATCGCATTGGGAGTGGCGTGCCGGGCCGCATTGTAAACGGCTTCCTGGGCGATCCGGAAAATATGGGTGGCCACGGTATTGTCCTGGATCATCACGTCGGCCTCACAGTCAAACGTGCAGGAAATTTGAAACATCGACTGGACATTTTCCGCCAGTTCACGCAAGGCCACTACTATACCATGATTCACGAGATTGACCGGGTAAAGGCCCCTGGCAAGCTGTCGGCACTTGACGATGGCGATCTTGAGCAGCTCCTTGATTTTATCCATCTGGGCCGCCTCGGAAATACCGCGGGCCTCCAATTTGCGTTTGAGCACGGTTCCCAACCCCACGATTCCGATCAAGTGAGGGCACAGATCATCGTGAAGGTCGTGTCCGAACTTCTGGCGTTCCCTGTCGCCGATATCCATGACCTCTTTTTCCAGTCGTTTCATCTCGGACACATCCCGATAGACGATCACACTCCCGGAACGTTTTCCGGTTCGATCGCGATACATTGCCCTCCGGATGCTCACCTGAACCAGGGAGCCGTCCTTTCGATAACACCGGGTCTCGACGCTTGACATGGCACTTGTTTGGGAACGGGTCCAAAGACCTCGGCGAAGCCTTTCCCAGTTCCCGCCTTCGATGAAATCAACCATTTTATGTCCCAGGCAGTTTTTTTCACTCCAGCCGAAGACCTTCGTGAACGCGGGGTTCAGGTAGGTCACCAATCCGTTGGTATCATGGACAAGGATCGGGTCAGGAACGGCCTCCATGACGGAACGGTATTTTTCCTCACTTTCGCGCAAGGCCGCTTCGACCTGTTTTCTCTCGGCGATTTCCTGGTGAATGCTTTGGCTATAGGTCTCCAGACGTTCCATGAACGAATTGAAATACAAGGTCAGGCGTTCCATTTCGTCACCGGAAGCAGGCAGGCGGGTCTCGGTTCGCAGTTCGGCGATGCCTTTGTGCAAGCGACAAATCAACCGCTGCATGGGCTGGGTAATCGAATGGCTGATAATGAAGGTGATCGGCAGCACCAGGGCCAGGGAAAACAGCATGGCCAGTAAAATCACCTTCTTTAACAGTTGCAGGGGCGCATAGAATTCGTCGAGATAGCTGGACGTGGCCACGATCCATTTGAAATCGGGCATGTACTTGAAATGAACAAGTTTTCGTCTGGGTGCGGTCTCTCCCGGATTCCTCCATTCGTACACGAGCTGCCCGTTTTTTTCCCTTAACATGGTTTTTACCGGCTGGTCCGGCAGCTTATCCGTTTTCAGCACATTGACGCCTTGCAGCACGGGATGAACGATGACATTGCCATTAATGTCCAGAATAAAAGCATACCCCGTCTTTCCGAATTGCAAGGATAGGATACTTTCCCGAAAGTCATCCACATCCACCAATTCGCCGAATTCATTGCGGTAGGATGAGACATTGATAATCCAGTCCCACGGTTTGAAATAAGACATGAAGAGTGCCTTCGGCTTAGGGTTCGGGTCCCCGGGATTCATCCAACGGTATTCGATGTACCCCTGTTTGCGCCTGATCATTTCCTGGATAAATGCACGATCGGAAAAATCGACGCCCTCCAGTTCACTGCGGGGATGAATTTTCATGATACCATCGCTGTCCACACAGGCGATATATCCGGTAACGCCGATTTGTTGGGCCAGCAACATGCCCTTTGCTCTTTGTTTGGCCTCCTCTTCGCTCAATACGCCCTTTGAATAGAGTCCATAATGGTAGCTGACGATTTCAAGATTTTTTTCGGCGACGGCCCGAAGATGATTCTTGATAGCCACCGATGCGGAAATTTGAACCATGTTAAGGATGGCTGCGGATGTGTTTTTCAGCTCGCTTTCGATGTTCGCTTTAATCGTATCGCGAACGATGGAATAGATAACGGCGCTGCTTATGGTAATGGACAGGATGAATGCCGTCGAGTAACTCAATAGCATCTTGTATCGAATCGGAAGATTGCGGATTACAGGAAAACGATGCATGATGGCGCCTTGTGTTGAAACATGTATGGGAATTGAACGGTTTCGGGGTTAAATTGTCAAAGGGTCGCGACGCATTGGTCTTGCGCTTGAGACAGATGCACCAAGTAAACATGCATTAGTAGACGAACAGAACCTTGGCAATCGGCATGCACCTCATTTTTGTGTAAGACATCGAATAGCAGCGGACGTAAGGAAATGATAACGGAAGGTGTCGGTGAATAACCTACAATGCCTTTGTACTGGCAACCATGGCCCTCAATCCGTGGCACAAAATGTGACGGTACGTGAAACGAAATGAGTTCCCAGGGTAACCGCATTTGGCTTTCAGCTTTTTACTGGCCTAACGGGAAGCAGGCTCTCTTGGTTCAATCAATGCCAAATGCCAAAATCCGAATGTCAATTGAAGGATCGTATCGATCGTAGATGGATAGAATACCACCAATTGGCATTTGGCATTGGACATTTGGCATTTGTCACGTCGTCATCGTATAAAACGGGTAACGATGAATCAAATGCGGTTACCCTGAATGAGTTCCCGGTTATGCTTGACCGCTGACCGATATTGGGTTATGTCTCAACTTTCTTTGAGTCGCCCATCCGATCCGGTGTCATGAAGATGCCCAGACTCAGCAGAGATTCAGAACGACCCACAAGTTAAAAAAATACCATTTAATATACGAGCCACGAAGGCCAGGGATTGTTACGACTCCTGTTTTCGTGGCTTTTTGTTTTTTTGCATAGAGAAAAAGGCAGCCACATCCCGGCCAGGACGTTCCGGCTGCCTTTAGGTTAGCGTCCCCCGGCAGGGGAAGCTTTAGCAATTTTACGCCGAAGCTTCCCCGGCGTCAATTCCCGATGCCCCATTGCAGCGAATCTCGGTGCCGGCGGTCACGCCTTAACCAACTGGAACCATTGACCCGGAGAGGAACTGAAGATGAAACGGATTGGCAGGTCAGTCGTATGGGCGGGTGTCTTACTGGTTTGGATCGGCTTTTTGAGTGGCAATTTCAATCGGGTGCAAGCAGCGGAAACGGAATCGACATCGCCTGCCGCTTCGGAAGCGGCCACGGATTCAGAATCCTCGCCGGTCCGGAAACTGGAGCGGATCGTGGTGTCTGGAAAAGGCGGTTCCGCCGGCTTTGAACAACTTCCTGAAAAACGGTGATCGATCTGGAGGACTTTAAAATCATCGGGCCTGAAACGAGCGTCTTGGATGCATTGAAATCCCAGGCCATCGTCGATTTTCGCGGCGCCAGCGACCAGGACCCCGGGGTCGACTCCATCTATTTGCGCGGTTTCGATGCCAGACGCTTCGTTACCGCCATCGATTCCGTGGCAGTCCAAAAGACAGGGGGGCGCAAATCGAGTAATATCGTCGATTACGCTTTGCTGCCCACATTTCTCATCAAGGAGATCGAAGTTCTCCCCGGCCCCCATTCGGCATTGTTTGACAGCAAAAGCATCGGTGGCGTGATCAACATGATCACCCAGCGGCCGACCCGTCATGAGAGCCTGAAACCGGACTTTTCCGTGGCCACGAGCTATGGAACCTATGAAACCATCAATACCGTGGCCACGGCGCAGGGGGCGATCAAGAATCTGACCTACGATACCGCTTACCGCCATTATTCGACGGACGGCTACCTGAGAAATAGCGAAACCGATGTCGAGACGGTGTATGGGCGTGCCGGGTACCTGCTGCCGGCCGATGGCGTTATTACCGTCAGCGCATCGAAGACCGACACCGACCGTGAGGCGCCGGTCAACAATCCCGGTGAAAAGGATGGCGATTATGACAGCGATTATCCCCGTGCCGAGGATGGTTCCTTTGATCCCTACCAGGACCCTACCTGGGACGGCGAGTCCCATATCTACCGGCTTAACCTGGACCAGCCCTCTCCCATCGGACGGCTTCGGCTGGGCGCCTATAAAGGCAAAGACAAACGCATCCGGGCCTATTACGTAAATCAGGGAGACACCGAACGCAGCGTCATGGACACCGATTGGTGGCAGGTGGGCGGAAAACTTCAGGACGAGATCCAATGGGCGCCCAACCATACCACCACCATCGGTTACGACCTGGCCCGGTTATATGATGAGGGCCTGGACGACGATAAGACTGAACGCATCCGGAAGCAGGGCGGTTATCTCCAGCATCGTTGGGCGATTCTACCCTCCTTGGAAACGACCCTCGGGGTGCGCTATGAGAAAGTCAAAATATGGGTGAGCAACGAGTCCGGCGGGAACCTCTGGAACCGCGCCTATGACCGTTACGTCGACCGCGAATGGGACGAGTTCATGCCCAAATCCTTCACCACCTGGCGGTTGGATCGGTTGGCCGCCTGGCTGCGGGACAGTTCGCTCTCCCTGGGTGTCAGTAAAATCTGGCGCGCACCGGATTACCATGGCGATTACAATCCCCAGGGACGTCCCGCCGGCATATTTCTGGAGCCGGAGTACGGTGTCGGCTACGACCTGGTTGCCGATCGCCGTCTGTTCGGCGACATCATGCTCAAAGTCAACTACTCTTTTTACGATATCAAAGATTTTATCGCCACCAACAGCAGTTATGCCCAATATTCCGGGGCTGGCGCCGGGGATCTGCGTTTCAGCGACTATAAAGTCAACCTCGATGAGGTTTATCGCCATGGAATCGATATCCAGCTGAGCGGACACATCATTAAGCCACTCTCCTTCTACCTGGCCTACTCCTGGCAGGATTTTCGAAATCAGGGCGACGAACCGGCCGGCGAGACCGAACTGGATCAACGGGCCAGCCATCGCGTGACCGCCGGCCTGCGGTATCAGCTTTTCGAGACAACCGCCCTGATGCTGGACTACCAGTACCAGAGCGACGAGGTGACCGAGGTCTCGGAGGAGATCGCCGAGGATGTCTATGACTTCCGCCAGGTGCAGATCGATGCCTACCATATGGTGGACCTGGGCATCGAGCAAGTGCTCTGTAAAGAGAAGTGGATGCTCGATGAGGCGGTGCTCAACTTCTACGTGAAGAACCTGTTCGATGTGACCTATTCGGACGCTTCCGGCTTTCCGGCCACGGACCGCACGGTGGGGGTGACCCTGAGCATCCGTTTTTAGCCGATGAGAACATGAGGAGAAAAACGTGACCGACGATCATAGTCATTTTTTGGGAAGAGCGCTGGCAATCCATCATCGATGCCTCGCCGCTGCGCCGTCGGCGTAAAGGCGGGGCCGAGG
>NZ_BBCC01000031.1 GCF_001311845.1 Desulfosarcina cetonica JCM 12296
CTGTTTCGCCGCCTGGGTCAGATGGCTGAACAGGGCCCCCATGACCAGGGTTGGCGGCAGGAAGGCGGCCAAGGCCACGCCGGCCTCGGCCCAACGGATACCCATGCGGCCCAGGGCGGTATAAACAGCGGTGCTCTGCCAAAGCGACCCCATGCCGGTAATACAGGTCAGGGCCTGGGCCACCAGCAGGCCGCCAAGGGTTGCTGTGAAGCGACGCCTGGAGAGAAAAAACTGGTAGCCGACCGCGCCGGCGGCGGTGCCGAAAAGATAGATCGATAAGAGGATGGCATAGCTGAATACCGTGTTTTCCAGCACCTGGCTGAGGACGCGCACGGTGAGGACTTCGTAGCCGATGCCCAGCAGGCCGGTGAGAAACAGGGTAAGCAGAAGCCGTCTGGCCGGGGCGCTTTCAAACGGCCGTCGGGATACGACCACCGGCGCTTTGGCCGGCATCTTTATTGAGAGCCCGAAGACGCCCAGGGCGCAAGCCAGGTTGGCCAGGGCCAGGAGGTACTGGGTATGGCTGAAACCCACGGCCGGCACGATCCAGAAGGTTGCCGCCAGGGTCCCGGCCACGGCCCCCAGCGTATTGGCGCCGTACAATCCACCGATATTCCGATCCGACCGGTTGATGCGCGTGGCGATGGCGACCATGGCCGGCAGGGTCGCCCCCATGGCCAGGGTGGCCGGCAGTAAAAGGATCAGGGGCAGCAGAAAGGTGACGCCCCATTGCAAAGCCGGTGGCGGGGAGACGCCCATCAGACGGGCGCCCAGGGCAGCGACCCAGGGGATCAGATGAACGAGCATTAGGGCCCAGGCCCCGATGGCCAGTTCCAGCAAGGCATAGCCGCGGCGGGGATCCCGGCGGGTGCACAACGGGGCTTCCAGCAGCCGGGCGCCGATGGCGGTGCCGATGAAAAAGGCGGCGATAACGGCCAGCACCGAGATCATCTCTGCCCCAGGCCGGCCGAGAGGGCACGGACCCAGACCATTTCGTAACCCAGGCCGGCGAAACCCGAAAGCACCATCAACAGATAGGGCAGTGCGTTAAGCATGGTTTTACTCGCGAAGTGAACGGGAAAAGGGGAGATGCAATCATCTCCCCCTTTCTTATTTTAGATTGGACGGATCGAATAACGTCCGATCGGTGGCTTAATCCAGATAGACGAAAATGGGGTTGGAGTAGAACCACAGATCGGCCCAGGCTTCGGCGGCGCCGTCCAGGCCAAGATTGTCGGCCTCGGTGTCCAGCAGCGGATTGCCATCGGCGTCGAGTTCATTCGCGGTGCCGGCGGCCAGGTTGCTGCCCCGCAGGCGGAAGTAGGTGTCACTCTCCAGATGGTTGATGCGGTAGGTGATCACGTTATACCCTTCACGGTCCGTTTTCCAGTCCTTGGATGTGAAGGTGGCGATGACCTGGGTGGTGGCGTTGGTCGCGTTGGTATAATCCGCACTGTCGGGATCGATCTTGCCGGTGATTTTGCCGGCGATCAAATCGATATGATCAACCGCCACGGCATCCGTGTTATTGTTGGTCTCCGGGCTCTTGAACTTGATGGTGACCGTTACCGGTTGTTTTTGCCAGCCACGATCCTTGATATGCATGTCTTCGCCCATGACCGCCTGGTTGTTGCGCTTGTCGGTGACGTTGAACGTCAGGGCGTTGATCAGGTCGCCGAATACGAAGTAGGCGTTTCCGGAGCGCAGGCCGTTGGCGATTTCGTTGCGCGAGTATTCGCCGTCACCATCGCTGTCAATGGCGTAAACGTAGGTTTTCTGGTACTCGCCGGGGTAGAAGTCATCACCGCCGACGGAATGATGCCTGTGATAGTCTGAGTTGGCGTAGTTGAACCAGTGGCGGCCTTCACCCAAAAGGGCGTCCCAGAGTCCGCCGACGGTCGCCGAATAGTAGCCGACACCGCCATAGGTGCCGCCGCCGGAAGCCCCAGAGCCGAAACCACCGCGGTTGTGATTGGCTTGATGCCCGGGGGCGCCTTCAAAACCGAAACAGATATCCGGTGCCGCATTGTTGTAATCACGGAAGTTTTCGATGTCGTAGCCGCCGGTGCTCCAGGCACCATGGCGTTCGATGTGGGCGAAGATGATCCAGGCGTTGTCGATCAGACCGTTGTCATACTGTTCCTGCATCCAGCTGCAGGCCGCGATGCTGTCCGCATTGGTTTCGTTTTGTTTGGCCAGCACGCCATAGGGGGTCCATTCTCCTTCCCTTGAGGTATCGTCGTCCGAATCATCGAACTGGAACTCAAAGGCGCTGATGGCCAACGGACCCGTGCTTTCGGAGACCACACCGACGCTGCAGTGCTCGTGGTCCGGAACGTTCCATTCGAGTCCCGAGAAGATTTGTCTGTCCGCGTAAGTGGCGCGGCTTTCCAGGATGTCGGGGTAAGCGAAGTCCCGTAGCTCTGCCAACGCCACATTTCCTGATGACCGCCGGAGTCCTCAAAATCTCCCAAAATCGGGTTTTTGGAGTAAACCGTCTCGTCGTCCCAGTAATTGCCGTTCCCGTCCCGGTTTCTCTCGCCGCCATGCTCGGAGTTGGCCCACCAGTCCAGACCGAATTCGTTGTTTTTTTCCATGACGAAGTCAAAAGGGGTGGCCCCGTCGGTGTAATAGGTGTGCTGGTGGAAATCACCGGAGAGCCACTGCCCCTCGGGGGCATGATAACCGTGATGATGACCGGCAAAAAACGGCTGCGGGCCGGGATCGTGACCGGCCAGCGACGGCACCGCGCCGGCCAGGCAAAGCGAAGCGGACAACACCGTGCCCAGCACCATTTTCTTCATTTTCCTGCCACTTGACTGCTGCTTCTTCATCGATTGCTCCTTGTGAAAAACGAATAGAATTGAACGAGATACCATCGTGCCTGAGCGCAAACCAACGGGGGATGCGTGAAGCCGACGAACCATGGGGGGCACCTTAATGGCGGGGTGTTAAAATGGTGTTAGGGTTGGTTTAATGTTTGGTTAGAACCGATTGAAAGAAGGAATTGATGCTATTGATATCCCATCCGGTATGGGCATGAACTTGTTAGGCCTGGGCTCTAACCGCCTCACAGCAACCATCCAGAGCAAAGCGTACGGCCGCGGCAAGCTCGTTGCGCAGAATCGGTTTTTTGACAAAGGCCCGGATACCCAAAGAGAGCGCCTCCTCCTCGTCGATGGCTTGACTGAAGCCGGTGCAAATGACCACCGGCAGGTCCGGGCGGGTGGCCATGACCCGGCTGGCCAGTTCCTTGCCGGTCATGTTGGGCATGGTCTGGTCGGTGACCACCAGGTCGAAGTGTTGGGGATCCGTCCGGAAAACCTGCAGGGCTTCGAGGCTGCTGGTCCGACCGACGACCTGGTATCCCAACTGCAGCAGCAGTTCCGACGTCATGTCGACCAGCATGGCCTCGTCGTCAACCAGGAGAATGCGCTCGTGCCCGCCGGGTATGGGCTGTTGCGCCGAAACCGCCACGACGGAAGGCTGGCCGGTACGGGGAAGATAGATCTCGAAGGTGCTGCCCACGCCGGGTTCGCTGTGGACATTGATGCTGCCGCCCAATGCCCGGACGATCCCATGAACCATGGACAGACCCAGGCCGGTGCCCTTGCCCTGGGGCTTGGTGGTGAAATAGGGGTCGAAGATGCATTCGCGCGTTTCCGGCGACATGCCGATGCCGTTGTCGGTGACCGTGATGACCGCATAGGCACCCGGTTCCAGCTTGGCGACCGTTCCGGCGAGCGGAGCCGTCAAGTCGATATTGGTCAATCCGATTTTCAGGATCCCGCCCCTTTCCTGCATGGCGTGAGCGGCGTTGGTGCAAACATTCATGACGATCTGGTGGATCTGGGTCTGGTCGGCAACCACGATGCTGGGCTGTTTATGGATGTTGTCCCGGATCTCGATGGTCGACGGTAGGGTGGCCTGCAGCAGCTTCAACGCTTCCTTGATGCCGTAACGGATTTCGATGGGTTGCTGGTCTTTCTCTTTTTGCCGGCTGAAGGTGAGGATTTGGTTGATCAATGCCTTGGCCCGCTGGCCGGCACTGAAGATCTGGTCCAGGTTATGGTTCAGGCCGTTTTCCGGAGCGATTTTTAACTTGCATAATTCGGTGTTTCCCAGAATGGCGGCCAGGATGTTGTTGAAGTCGTGGGCCACGCCGCCGGCCAAAGTGCCAATCGCCTGTATCTTCTGCGCCTGATAGAGCTGCGCCTCCATCCGCTTGGAAGTGGTCACGTCACGCATCAGGCACAACTCCGCGGGTTTGCCTTCCCAATCGATGGGCACCGAATGCATTTGCAGCCAGCAACGCTCGCCCCGTTTGGTGTGCGCCCGAACGGTCGGATAGGATGGCGGTGATTTCCGGTTAACGGGGTGCTGAACGCCCATCACGGCTTGCCGGTCTTCGGGATCGATCAGGGAAGAGAAAGGAATCTGTCGAAGATCGGCTTCCGCGTATCCGAAAACCCGTTGGCGCTCGGATTGGCGAAGGTAATCATCTGCTTTTGAATGACCACGATGAGATCATGGGCGTTTTCCACCAGCAGCCGGTATTTCTCCTCGGAGCGTCGGCAGGCGTCGAACATTTCTCGCAACCGGCACTCGCTGTCGGCCTGGGCCTCCTCGGCCTTGTGCCGCCGCTTGAGTTCGGCCTTGAGGTCGGTGTTCCGGCGGGCCAGCTCGAAAGTCCGCGATCGGATGCGGTGTCGCAGGATGGTGACGTGCACGAAGGCGCCCAGAAGGCCGATGGCGGTAACCAGCAGCCCCAATTTGAGGTAGCCGAGGATGCGCAGCTCCGTCCGATTGTCAAAAAGGGCATTCAGGTGGCGGTGGTAGGCCGAGGTCGGATCGGCCTTCATGCGCCGCAGGTGGTAGTCGATGGGGTTGAGTAGTCGTTCCCGGAGCGCCGATCGGGCGGCGAAACGATAGTCGGTCGGCGGAAAGAGGATCGCCGTCTGGATGAGTTGGGAGTGCTTCAGTTGAACGGCACTATAAAGCCGGTCGACCACGGCGGCATCGATCCACCTTTTGTCGAGAGCCGCGAGCATCTCCCGGCCGGTTTTGAATTCGACCAACTGGATGTCGAGTCCCAGGCCGTCCAGCATTTTACGGGCGGTGACGCCCTGGGCATTTTGCTCCGGGATGCCGACGGTATGACGATTGAGATCCAGAATCGACTGAACCGAAATGGACGGGTGGGTATAAATTTGGGACCATGTGGAAAGCACACTCTCCTGGGAGATCACTTGCTGTCGCGGATTGCAAGGCAGGTTCGGCACGCCCGTGAGAAGATCGACACGACCGTCGGCCAAACGTGCCTGACCTTCCGTCAATGTTCCCGAGGTGTATTGGATGGACCAGTTCTCCTTTTCGGCGACGGCGTCGAGCACCAGATGCCAAACCTGGCTGCAATCGGGTGCCATCGACCGCGTGGCATCGAACACGCGTACAAGGGTTTGATTGTTGGCCGTCCCTTTGTCGGTGGCGAAAAGGACCAGCATGACGATGCCCAAAGCGGAAATCAGACGTCCGGCAAACCGCCATCCGTTCCGGCGGCGTTCGGACGGTCGATTCAGGGTGGGGCCGTATAGATGATGGACCGGATGGTTCGCTCGGCACATTGGATCGCCTCGTCGGGTAGGGGAGCGTAGGACAGTTCGGCAGCAAAGGGCTGCCCGTCATGGACAATGAACCGCAAAAAATCGACCAGCATATCGGATTTTGCATGCGTGCGTTGGCCGTAGGCCTGCTCTTGGTAGACCAGAATATAGGTGAAGGCGCTGATGGGGTATCCATCGGGCACGGCGGTATCGGATATCAGCATTCTGGCATCGTCGGGCAAGGGAATCTGGGCCGCCTGGGAGACCGTTTGCGGCGTCGGCTTAATATAGCGGCCGGACTGATTGCGGATCGCGGCCACCGCCAGGCCCTGGGCTTCGGCATAGTTCAGGGATACGTAACCGATGCTGCCGGGGATCCGGGCGACCATCGCGGCGACCCCGGCATTTCCCGAGGTCCCCATTCCCACCGGCCAGTTCACGCGTTTGCCACGGCCCACGGACGTCCGCCACACCGGCTGGTTTTGGAAAGATAATCGGTCAGGATGTAGTTCGTCCCGCTGCTGTCCGCCCGATGCACCACGCGGATGGTCAGCTTTGCCGGTATCACCCCGCTATTGATGGCGCGGATGGGCTTGGCCGACCACCGGGTGATTCGCCCCATGAAGATATCGGCCAGAAGCGCCGGATCCAGATTCAGGGTCGGGTTGCCCGGCAAATGGGTGATGATGGCCACGGCGCCGATGCAGGTGGGAATGTGCAGCAGTGGTGAGGGCAGTTTGGCCAGTTCCCCGTCGGACAGATAAATATCCGATGCGCCGAAATCGACCTTTTTCTCCAGCAGCAGGCGGATACCCGCGCCGGAACCGACACCTCGATAATCGATACGGACACCGGTGCGCTTTTTATAGACCTCGATCAAACGCTGGTAAAACGGACGGGGAAAAGTGGCCCCGGCGCCGCTGAGGATTTCCTGGGCGTCGGCGAGAGCCGTCCAGATCCAGACCCCGACCAGTCCCCATATGCCCACCAGGTAGCCGATAAAGATGCGACGAATCATATACCCCATTATCCGCTGATCATTCAGATGAGTGTCAATGTGGCCGATAAATGTTAGAAATTGGCTAGACATTGAAAAAATATGGGCATTCGAACAAAAATCTGATTTTGAAGGGATCGATCCTTCAAATTACCACCCCAGGCACTGGATGCGGAGATCCGCCATCCAGCGCCGGCTTGGTTTTGCCGAATTCCGGATGCTGGCCTGACCCTATTCGATTCGAAAGCGGAGTCTCTTCATGGCAAAATCGACGGATGCATTCTGGACGTCCCTCCTGGACCGGTTGGCGCTTGCTTTTCAACCTATCGTCAATATCCACAGCGGTGCCTGTCCCGGCTATGCCGTCAGCATCGAAAATACCGGTCAGGCCGATTCCGAACCTCTGTCAGGCCTATTTGACCGCGCCCATGGGGAAGGACGCCTGGCCTTTTTCCAGGGATGGCTGCTGCGCAAGGCCATGGCGCAATTGGGCACCCTTTCCCGGGATTCCCGGGCTGTCCTTTTTTTTGACCTGGATGCGCGCCTCCTTGCCGATGAAAACGAGGATGTCGACGCGCTTACTGAGGTATTGACGCACGACGGCATTCCGGCCTGTGTTAAAACCGGTGTGGTGATCGGTTTGCAACCGCCGATTGACAGCCTGCCGATGATTCCGCGATGGTTGCACCGCCTGCGGCAAGACGGCTTGCGGATTGCCGCGGGCGGATTCGGAGAAGGGGCTGCCGGACTGCGCCTGCTCTATGATTGGCGGCCGGAATACATCACGCTCGATCGTTTTTTCATCGACAGGCTCGACGGTGACGCGGAAAAGCGCATGCTCGCAACCTGTCTGGTCGCCGCGGCCCATCAACTGGGGAGCCTCGTGATTGCCGACGACGTGCGGCGGGAGGATGAATTCCATGAATGCCGGAAGCTCGGCTGCGATTTGGTGAAGGGCCTACTGATCCAGCCACCGGTGCGGGATACCACGCGCCTGGCGAACCAGTATGCCGTTGTCGCCCAATGGTGCGAATGTGACCGGCGGAAGGTCGGCCATTTGGAGACCTCCCTGCTCGAATCGGAGATCGAGGCGATCCCGCCGATACGTTATGATGCACCGATGACCGACATCCTGGACGCCTTCAAGAACCACATCACGCGTACCTTTTTCCCGGTGGTCGACGCCGCCGGCGAACCCCTGGGCATCATCCGCGAGTCGTCCATCAAGGCCTTCATCTACTCTCGATACGGGCGTTTCGTTTTGGAGAACCAGGCCCTAAAGAAAAATATCGATGAATTCATCACCCGTGTGCCCCGGATGGATGTGCATATGCCCATCGACCATATCCTGGATCTTTTTTCGGGAAATGCCCCCCTGGAGGGGATTCTGGTCACGCGGGAGATGCGCTATGCCGGTTTCCTGAATGCCCAATCCATGCTGAAAATTCTCAACGAGAAGAAATTGGCCCTGGCCCGGGACCAGAACCCCCTTTCCAACCTGCCCGGGAACAACTGCATTTTTGCCTATATCTCCCAGGCCCTGCGCGATGTCTCGGACAACTATAGCTTGGTCTACTTCGACTTCGACAACTTCAAAGCTTATAACGACAAGTATGGCTTTCGCCAGGGGGACCGGGTGATCCTGCTTTTCGCCGAGATGCTGAAGGCCTTTGACCCGAGCCGCGACCGGTTCGTCGGACATGTGGGCGGCGATGATTTCTTCATGGGTGTCAAGGGTCGTCCCCCGGAAACGGTCATCAGCGACGTACGGACCATCGCCGGGGAATTCAAGACCAGTGTGGAAAGCTTTTATCCGAAAGAGGCGCTCGACAAAGGCTGCATCCAGGCGCGGGACCGTGACGGCCAACTGAAATGCTTCCCCTTGATGACGGTCAGCAGTGTCATCCTCAACCTTCCGAAAGATGTCCACCGGATTTACTCGCCGGAGGAGATCGGTGTGTTTATCGCCGGTATGAAGAAAAAGGCCAAACAATCGCCGGGCAGGCTCTCGGCGGCCAGCCTGGTGCACGTCGACTGGCAATCGCCGGAAGTGAACCCGCCGACCGATTGAGATTTTTGTATTCAGCGCCAGCGGCAACCGCGCCTATTCGATTCCGATCTCGTGCAGAACTGCGGCCATGGCCTCCAGCAGGCGATGCATGTCGCCGGCCTGCACATCGCCGATATTGCCGATGCGGAAGGTCTCGCATTGGGTCACCTTGCCCGGGTAGATCACGAAGCCTTTTTCCTTCAGCGCGGCGTAAAAGCGCTTGAAATCCCAGGTGGGGCGGTCCGGCGAATGAAAGGCGGTGATGATGGGCGATTGCAGCGCCGCGGGCAGGAGGGGGGCGAATCCCAGATCCCGCATGCCGGCCACGAGGATGCGCTGGTTGTCGCCGTAGCGCTTGTGGCGCGCCGGGATGCCGCCCTCGACGGCGAGTTCTCCCAATGCCTGGGCAAAGGCCCGCACCACGTGGGTGGGAGAGGTGAACCGCCATTTGCCGGGGTGGGTCTCCATGGTCTGCCACTGGTCGAAAAGATCCAGGCTCAGGGAGCGCGCCTGACCGCGGGTGTGCTCCAAAATTTCTCTCCGGGCGATCACGAAACCGAATCCCGGTACGCCCTGAATGCACTTGTTGGCGCTGCTGATCAGGTAGTCCACGCCCATCGACGCGACATCCAGGGGCACGCCGCCGAAACTACTCATGGCGTCGAGGATGAAAATGCGCCTGTGGGCCTTGACGATGCGGGCGATCTCGGCTGCCGGGTTGAGCATGCCGGTGGTGGTTTCACAGTGCACCACGGCCACGTGGTGATGGCGGGGTCGGCGGCAAGAACGGTATCCACACGCTGCGTATCCGGCGGAGCCAGTTCGCCGCTGTCGATCACCCGGTGGTCGATGCCGCAACGCCGGGCGATGTCGACGATACGCCGGCCATAGGCCCCGTTGGCCAGAACCAGCAGTTTCCCCGTAGGCGGGATGGCCGTGGTCACGGTGGCCTCCACGCAAAAGGTGCCGCTGCCCTGCATCAAGACGGCGGTGTGGGTGTCAAGGGCGCCGGCCAGACTCACCAGGTCGTGGCGGACGCTTTGCACCAGCCGGTTGTAATCCGCGTCCCAGGTACACCAGTCGCGTAGCATGGCCGCCTTGACGGTCTTGGTGGTGCTCAAGGGGCCGGGGGTGAGCAGCAGGTAGGGGTTGTCGGGCAGTTGATCTGGGTTCATGCGCTTGCAGCACCTTTCGTACCAAGGGTTTCGATGACCGATTCGAGGATCGTCAGGGCGCGGTCCAGTTCGGTTTCACCGATCGTCAGGGGTGGGGTCAGGGTGAGAAAACCGCCGTGGGAAACCTTGAAGCTGAGTCCCATTTCAAGGCAAGCGTACAGGATGCGGTCGGCCGCATCCACGGCCGGGGTTTTCCGGGCGGGGTCCGTCACCAGATCCAGACCGAAGAGCAGGCCACGGCCGCGCACATCCCCGATCAGGGGAGACTTTGTCTGCCAGCCGGAAAGTCGCTTCATGGCCGCATCCCCTAGCGCACCGGCCCGCGTGGCAAGTGCTTCCTCAAAAATGACGTCGAGGGTGGCCAGGGCCGCGGCGCAGGCCACGGGGTTTTTCTCATGGGTATAGTGCCCGAGGCTTTTTCCGGCGCCATGTCCAGATCGATGCGCGCCACGATCGCCGCCAGGGGAAACACGCCGCCGCCCAGGCCCTTGCCCAGGATGAGGATGTCGGGCACCACGCCTTCATGCGCGAAAGCAAAAAGGCGCCCCGTGCGGCCCAGGCAGACGGCGGTTTCGTCGAAGATCAACAGGGCGCCGTGGCGGTCGCAGGCGTTGCGCACGCGTTGCCAATACCCCGGTGGCGGCGGATTGACCGCCGTGCAGCGGATCGGCTCGGCGATCACCGCGCCGATGTCGCCCTCCCGTTCCATCACGTATTCGATGTAGCCGCGCATTTGAGATCGCAGGCGGCGCAGTCACCATTGGCATTCCACACGCAGCGGTACGGGTCGGCCGGCGGCACATGCACGCAGCCGGGCAAGAGCGGCCCGATGCCGCTGCGAAAGAGCGCTTCGCCGCCCACTGAAATGGCGTCCAGGGAAGCGCCGTGAAAACTGTCCCACATGGAAATGGTCTTGAAGCGGCCGGTGGCTGTCCGGGCCAGCTTGAGCGCCATGCCCACCGCGCTGGTGCCCCCCGGGACCAACAGCACCTTGCCCAGGGGCATGGGGGTGATTTCCGCCAGTTTCTCGGCCAGCGCGATTGCCGGAATGTTGGTGTAGCGCCGCGGGCAGAAGGGCAGGCGATCCAGTTGCGCCTTGATGGCGGCGATCACCCGGGGGTGGCCGTAGCCCACCTGGTGGACGCTGTTGCCGTGAAAATCGAGGATCTCGCGGCCCTGGCGATCGGTCAGGGTGGTTCCCTGACAGCTATCGAGCAGATTGAGGCAAGGCGTGGAGAGACTCTGGCGCAGGTAGGCGCGCGCATCGCGGTCGAGCCAGGCCTGGGTTTGCCGGTCGATGTGGCGGAACTGCCAGGCCTGGCGATAACTCGAGCGGTTGCTGTCGCCCTCGCTGGGCACATCCGCGCGGTTGTCGGATGGGTGCGTCATGCGGCGGTGCTCCTTTTTGTCGCGCCGGCGGCATCCGGGTGCTCACCTTCGACTAAGCGGCGGCTGATAGCGTCGACCACCGCCAGGCATTCCCAAATCCCCCGGACCACATAATGGGCCCCGGCATCCGCGATAGCGGGCCTCGATGGCCGCCAGCCGTGCCGTCAGGTCTTGCGGGGCCAGCGCGTCCACCAGGTCTTGGGGCAGTCCCAGTTCATTGCCCGATTGGGTCAGGCCGACGGTCCACATGCCGGCGTTGCGCCCCTCTTCCACATCACTGATCGTATCGCCGATTTTCACCATCGCCGCCATGGGATAAACGCCCAGGGCCATGGCGTTCTGGTAGCACATCCAGGGATGCGGACGCCCCTGGGGGACATCCGAGGCACACACGCTAACGTCCGGTACATAGCCGTATTCGGCGGCCTTGGGGCTCAGAGCGGCCATCATCGGCGCCGTGTAGCCGGTGCAGGCGCCGATCTTGATTCCCCGTTCGTGCATGGCGGCGACGAACGGCAGCAGGCCATCGATGGGCCGGGCGTGATGGACGATGGTCTCGACCATCATCGGCTCGGTACGGGCATATAACCGGTCCACGTCGCTTTCATCGGGAACGCGGCTGTGGCGCTGCCGCCATTGGGCGACAACGCCGGGCAGGGCGCACATCCGGCGGATGTGGTCTTTCTTGGCCAGGCCCATGAATTGGCGGGCGTCGGAGACGGTCACCTGGATATCAAAGGCGGCGAAAACATCCACGAAAACGGCGGCCGGACCCATGCAGCCGTAATCGACGGTGGTTCCGGCCCAGTCGAGCACCACGGCCTGAACCGGGCCGATGGTCGGGGCAGGGGGAGAAAAAACGGTCATCGAGGATTTTCCTTTCGAGATGTCGCGTTAACGGTTGGCCCAGGCCTGGCTGCGGGTCTTGATCCGCCGTGTGAGAAAACCGTAGAGGATGCGCACGGTAAGGTTGGTGAGCAGAATCAGCACCGACATGGCGCAGGCCGGGGCCACGTCGCCGGCGTCGTCCATGTTGGCCACGGCCACCGACGCCAAAGGTAGATCCGCCGAGTAGAGGAAGATCACCGCAGACACGGTGGCCATGGAATTGACGAAGTAGTACATGCCGATTTCCAGGATTGCCGGGATGCAGACAGGCACCGTGACGCGCATGAACGTTCGGGTAAAGGCGACGCCCATGGATTCGGACACGGTTTCGAATTCGCGGTCGAGCTGCTTGAGGGCCGTGGTGGCCGTGAGAAAACTGACCGAGAAAAAGTGCACGATGTTGCTGATCACCAGAATCGCCATCGAGGCGTAGATGACATTCAGGGGGTTGGGCAGAAAGACGCCGCCGATGCGCCAACCCGGCGCGTTGAAGAAGAAGATATACGCCAGACCGATGACCAGGCCGGGCAGGGCCAGGGGCAGGATGGCGAGAAAATAGGCCGCCTGGCGCAGGATCTTCATCTGACGGGTCTTCTCGATGAGATAGGCGCTGCCGAAGGTGATCGCCGTGCCGAAAACGGCCGAATAGAGACTCATGCGCACACTGTTGAAGAAGGCGGCATAGCCGCCTCCGCCGGTGCCCGAGAAGTGATAATGCCAGAATCCCAGGGTGAGGGTGTAGGGCCATACCTTGACCAGGGAGGCGTACACGGCGGTGAGATAAAAACCGAGGATGAGAACCGCGCCCAGGCCGCAGAATCCCAGGTAGAGCCGGTCGCGCAGTGCCTGCGGCCGGGGAACCAGGGGGACCGATTTGGCGGCGATCTGGGAGACCTGCCGGTGCTGGACGATGCGGTCGACGACAAAGGCCACCACCGTGGGAATCAGCAGCACCACGCTGACCACGGCGCCCATGGTAAAGTTCTGCTGGCCGATCACCTGTTTGTAGATGTCCGTGGCCAGGATGTTGGTGTTGCCGCCGATCACCTTGGGGGCACCGAAGTCGGTAAAGGCCAGGATGAAGCAGACCATCACCGCGCTGGCCAGGCCGTAGCGCACGCCGGCAGGGTCACGGTGAAGAAGCTGCGCACCCGGCCGGCGCCCAGGGACTCGGCGGCTTCGTAAAGGCGCGCGTCGGTCATGGTCAGGGCGATGGAGAGAATCAGCACGGCCTGGGGAAAGGTGAACAGGACCTCGGCGATGATGATGCCCACCGATCCGTACACGTGGATGTCCATGCCGGGCAGGGCGCCGAAGAATCCCCGGGTGATCAGTCCCTTGCGGCCGAAGAGATAGACCAGCGCGATGCCGTTGAGCAGGGTCGGCGCGAACAGCGGCATCATGGCGACGGCCTTGAAGAATCCCTTGGCCGGCATGCGGGTGCGGGTGAGGGCGTAAGCCCAGGGGAAGCCGAGGCCGACGGCGAACAGGGTGGTGACCGTCGAAACAAAGAGGCTGTTGAACAGGGCCTGGGAGAGGGCCGGTGTCTTGAAGTAAGTGATGAAGTGGGCAAGCCCCACGAAACGGCCGCTGTCGTCGATAACGCTTTTGACCAGCAGTTGGAACAGGGGCAGAACCACCACCACCATCAGCCAGACGCAGACCAGGACGATCAAAAGACGTTTGATCCATTGCTCTCGGTCCAGGTTGGTCGCCACGGTAAAGGTGCCCGGTTTTAGCTGTTTCTCGGCGGTGATGGTTGACATGATCGTGTTTTGCTCGAGCGTCAGATTCTTACCTGAACCCCTTCGTTGGCATACACCCGCAGCCGATCGACGGGCAGGTATACCGGTAAGTTTGTGTCCGGGGTGATCGCCAGATGTCGGACGGCGTGGGTGGGCACTTCGGCCGTGAGCGTGCCGGCACCATGGGTTGCATTCGGCAAACAAAGATCGATGCGGAACAGCGAGCCGCGGTACTCCATGCCGGCCACCCGGGCGTTCAAGCGATTGGGCGCGGCGGGATCGCCCTGCAGGAGAATGTCCTCGGGCCGGATCGCCAGGGTGACGCGGCAGCCGGCGGGCAGGCGGCTGCTGCCGTTTTCGCCGCTGATGCGCAGCCGGGTATTGCCGATGCCGTAAAGCCCGTTGTCGATCTTGGTGGCGCCCTCGATGAAATTCATCGTGCCGATGAAATTGGCCACAAAGGGGGAAGCAGGCTTGTCGTAGATCTCGTGGGGGGTGCCGTCCTGGGCCAGACGGCCCTGCTCGATGACCAGAATGCGGTCGGCCATGGTCAGGGCCTCTTCCTGATCGTGGGTGACCATGATCGTGGTAATGCCCAGGCGCTGCTGAAGCTGGCGGATTTCGCCGCGCAGCTTCTGCCTCACCTTGGCGTCCAGGGCGGAGAGGGGCTCGTCCAGCAGCAGAAGATCCGGTGCAACGGCGATGGCGCGCGCCAATGCGACCCGCTGCTGCTGGCCGCCGGACAACTGGGCGGGGTGCTTCCGGCCCATGCCGCCCAGCCCGACCAGGTCCAGCAGTTCATCCACGTGGGCATTTACCGCCGATCGGGGCTTTCCCTGGCGCTTGAGGCCATAGGCGATGTTCTCACGGGCGGTCAGGTTGGGGAAAAGGGCGTAGGATTGGAAGACAATGCCGACCTTGCGGCGTGAGACGGGAAACGCGGAAACATCCCGGCCCTCGATGAAAACGGTCCCGCGGGTCTGCCGTTCCAGGCCGGCGATGACGCGTAAAAGGGTCGTCTTGCCGCAGCCGCTGGGGCCGAGAATGGAGATGAATTCTCCCCGCGCGGCGGAGAAGGAAATCCCCTGAAGGGCGGTGAACTGGCCGAAGACTTTGGAGACGTTCTGCACTTGCAGGTAGGTCGGTTTGTCGTTCATGCTTGCTCCGTATCTTGACGGATTCGTAAAAAGCCCGATATCGGCGTTACGCGTATCCCTCGTCACTGCGGCGTACGCAAAAGTACGCCTCATTCCTCGGAATTCGCAAGCCTTGATCTCGGGCTTTTTACGAATCCGTCGGAAATGCGGCTTTATATTATTTGGGATCGCTCTTGCCGTCGTAGCGGCGGGTCCACTCATCCAGGATGCGCTGGCGGTTCTTGGCGGCCCAGTCGAAATCGTTTTTGATGAGCTGGTTTTCGGGATCAGCCGGGAAGCCTTCGGGGATCGGTACGCCGGTGGCATAGGCCGTGACCGGGTAGACCTGGGCGTAGGCCTTCATGATGTCCTCACCGATGGCCCAGTCCAGAAAGGTTTTGGCGGCCGGTTTGATGGTGGCCTTCTTGATCAGGCAGTTGGCTTCCACATCCCAGCCGGAACCCTCGGCAGGAAAGACTGTCTGGACCGGCTCGCCCTTTTGCTTCTGCATGAAACCCCGGTAGGCGAAGGAGACGCCGATGGCCACTTCACCGGCACCGGCCAGCTTGCAGGGCTTGGAACCCGAGTGGGTGTAGCGGGCGATATTCTCGTGCAGTTTATCCAGGTAGGCCCAGCCTTTTTCTTCTCCCATGGACTGCAGAATTGCCGACACGGTGAGGAAACCGGTTCCCGAGGAAGCCGGATTGGGCATGGCCAACTGGCCTTTGTAGACCGGGTCGAGCAAATCGTTGAAGGACTTGGGAATCGGTAGGTTGAGGGCGTCGCATTCGATGGTGTTGACGCAGAACCCGGTCATCCAGGCCTTGATGCCCACCCAGTGAGGCGGATTATTGGCGTCGCGCATCTTCGGACGCACCTTGTCGAGCCCCTTGGGGGCGTAGGGTTCGACCATGCCGGCCTGATCGCAGAGCATCAGGCTGGTGGCGGCGGTTCCCCAAACCACGTCGGCCTGGGGATTGTCCTTTTCGGCGAGCAGCTTGGCCGTGACAATGCCCGTGGAATCGCGCACGATCTTGACCTCGATGCCCGGATGATCCTTTTTGAAGATCTCCAGGTAGCGCGGAATCTCGTCGTCTTCCAGGGCCGTGTAGACCAGGAGCTCCTCGGCGCTGGCGGCAGCGGCGCCGATCAGCATGAAGAGGACCATCAGGATGCCGGCAAGGGCGCTCAGTTTCAGGTGGGGCTTTCGCATGGCGTGTTCTCCTTTATCATCGGTTCAATGCAAACGGATCGTTCCGCCGTATGGCGGAAAAAAGGCGCCGGGTCGTTGAGGCGCTCCGGCGGGGTCTGGCGAATGGAATGGGACGGCCGGTCGGCGCGCAATTGCCGTACCGAGCGAACCACACTGAAAAAGGCCTGCACCGGCTGAAGGCGTTCGAACGCGGGCAGACAGACGAAATACTGCTTGGCCAAAAGGTCGATGCCCTTCACCGGTATACCGACCAGCCGTTCATCGGGGACGAATTCGTCCGCCAGGGCAATCCCGAAGCCGATGCCGGCGGCCACGGCGGCCTTCATGGCCTCCCAGGCGTCCAGTTCCAGGACCACGCGTAGGGCGATCCCGCGATCCTTGAGGCGTTTTTGAAAGATCTGGCGGGTCATGGAGGAGGGGTGACGGGCCACCATGGCTTGGGCGTCCAGTGCCTCGGCGGCGATAAACGGCACTTTGGCCCACGGATGGCGGCGGTCCACGAAAAGAACGATGGACTGGTCGCTGTAGTTCAGGTTGAACAGGCGCGGGTCCGGCGCCTCGCCGGTCACCTCGGCAAGATCCAGGCGGCCGGCGAGCACATCGGCGATCAGGTTGGCGGAATCACCGATGCGGGCTTTCACCTGGATGCCGGGGTAGCGCTCCATGAAGACCGCCAACAGGTCCATGACGAAGTAGTGGCAGGACAGGCCGATGGCCAGGTTTCCGCTGGTCAGCGAACCGGCGGAGGCCAGCGTCTTTTCGAAGTCGTCCAGCAAGCCGAGGATGGTCCTGGCTTTGACCACCAGGCTTTCTCCCAGCCTGCTGAATTCCAGTTGACCGCCGTTACGCCAGAACAGCTTGACGCCATGGTGCTCCTGCAACCGGCGCAATTGGATGGAAACGGCCGGTTGGGTCAGGCCGAGGTGCTTGGCCGCGCCGGCAAAGGTTCCGGCCTGGGCCAGGGCGTCCAGGGCTTTGAGTTGGTTCAGATTCACGCTGGGTCAAGTCCTAACAAAGAGTGTGAAGGCTGTCCCTGTCTGGGATCGGTGCAAGAGTAGGGCGAGATGGTTGGGATATGATTAGGGAAGTGTTAGATTTGTATTAACCGGATTTAGCCGATCTTGGGGAGGTCTAAATGGGATTTATAGGGCTATCTTTGGTGAGTATGCCCTGTTTTGATCTTGCATTAGATAAACTCGGCGAGCTATTCTCATCTGACAGGGTGCTTGGTTACGTCGCTGCCATTGTTGAAAAATTGTTGGCCTTGATCCGCCTGAAACGGCTTGAGGAGGCTACACGCCTCTTTTCCAGTCTTTTCGAGAGTGAAGACCTTCTGGCGGAATGCTTCCATTCAGTCATGGATCGTATCATTGAGTTTGTATCCCAGGGATTCGAGAGAGAGATCTTGCAGCTTTTGTCTCACCCCTCGGCCAAAGCCAAGCTGGAGCCATTGGTTGTAGCCAAGGATGTGATCCAGCGTATCGAAGAGAAGCGGACCGCTTTGAAAAATAGATAACCAATGCCTTGCAGCCGGAGGACTGTAACAGAAATGGTGGAAACAACTAAACCCATGTCGAGCTTCAGCTTCAAACTGATGAAGCTGATGTTCAAGTTTCGAGATCTCTTTAATCCTCGTTTGGATGTTTTAAAAGAAGCTGGCATCGAGCGCGGATTCACCGTTCTCGATTTTGGCTGCGGCCCCGGTGGGTATATCATGCCGCTTGCCGATTTGGTGGGGCCTTCAGGTAAGATCTATGCCTTGGACATCCACCCCCTTGCCGTTCAGGGTGTCAAGGATATGGCCGCAAGGAAAGGTATCGAAAACATCGAGACCATTGAATCCGACTGCGGCACCGGGCTTTCCGACAATCGTGTGGATACGGTTCTCTTGTATGATGTATTCCACGATCTTGCTTGCCCGCAGGACGTTTTGCAGGAACTAAACAGGGTACTTAAACCCGCAGGCACATTGTCCTTCAGCGATCATCACCTGAAAGAAGATCAAGTGCTTTCCCGGTTAACGGGGTCCGGCATGTTCAGGTTTTTAGGAAAGGGCCGTAAAACCTACACCTTCGTTAATGTGTAGGGAGGGACCCGGTCACGATGGTCGTTGCATTTGCATGGGTATAACCATGATGAACTACACTATCGAACCCGCCGTTGAGAGTCACTATATCGGTCTGCACCGCGCCATCGATATCGTTGCCCGCGAAAAGAAATATTTGGCTTTTACCCAGGCTCCGCCGTTGGAGCAGTCGCTTGAATTCTACCGGATGCTTCGGCGCTTGGGTGCGCCGCATTTTGTGGTGCTCAAAGAAGGTGAAATTGTCGGCTGGGTTGATGTTTCCCCGCATATGGGTGAGTCGCGGGCCCATATTGGGATTCTGGGGATTGCCCTGTTGCCATCCGCACGCCACAAAGGCCTTGGCGCGCGGTTAATGCAAGCTGCGATGGATACGTCCTGGGAGAAAGGCCTTTCGCGGATCGAACTCCACGTTCGGGCCGACAACATCAATGCGAAAGCGCTCTACGAACGTTTTGGTTTCGAGATTGAAGGTATTTTGCGTCGCGGCAGCCTGATCGACGGGCAGTATCATGACGTTTATGTCATGGCTCTGCTTCGTTAACTGGGGTTGTATCTACGTTCCGTGGTGGTGTTGCTTTTTTTCTCACGCCATTTTTTTACGAATCGACGCGCATTTCACATCCCGGCTTTTTTGAGTAGCGCAAATGTATCTTGAAAATCGGTTTCTCGGGTATCGATAAACCCTTGTATGTTTGTGCCGGATCTGAAAGCGACCGCTTCTGGTGAATTGTCGCCTTCAAGATCGAGCAGCGCTTTTTTCAGGTCCTGGATTTTTTTTCGATCGGCCTGATAAGACGCGATGAGTGTTCCATTGGGGTGTTGTCTTGCATCGCTACCAATCTGCTTAAGTTGTGGAAATTTCTTTTTTGAAGCATCCCAGACGGTATTTTTGACGACGGCATAGTCAACTTCATGGCTTCTCAATTTTTCAAGCGCATCGCTGTGTGACTTTGTCAGTACCATTTGGCCGTCAGCCAACAGGTCGGCGCGAACAAAGATCTCTCCGCTGGACGCAAGTTCGCACGCCGCAATTTTCTTGCCTTTCAATAAGGATAGGATGCCGTCTGATTCATTTGTGCCGGCAGGTCCGATAATCACCGCTGAATAGGTGCTGACCCCATTCGGATCAATTGGACGGACCACAGGATACGCGATTTTTTCCTTGATCATCAATGCGGCAATGCAAGATCCGGTGAACATGATATTGACGACGCCATTCTGGAAATTTTTCGATGCCAGCGGGTAGCTATTGTATGCGTACAGGACAGGCTTGATTCCCTTGCGGTTAAGGTACGCTTTCAATAATCGATATTCGCTGCTTTCCGTTTTCTTATCTTGAATGACGGCAATTTTGATATCAAATGAATGGGCTGTGTTTGCCGCCAAAATAGCACAACAGGCGATGATCAGGGTTTGAATTGTTTTTTGCATGGCAATCGTGATTTTTCTCCTTCCCATGAAGTTGACGGTGACAATCCACCTTGCCCAACCCGTGACCGATTTGCGATTGCGATAGGCTTGCACCGTCCTGATTCCTATTATCGGTCATTCTTCCAAGCAACATTAAACCTCTAAATATAAGTCATGAAACGACCTAATTGCTTGACGGAACAACCTGCTTGTTGGATTATTGTTCCGGCAGATGGCCTTTCTTCCGGACATGCAGGCGTCATCAAAAAGGGGTGCAATGAAGAAGCGAAAATACCTTGGGCTTTGGATGCTTATTGTGCTTTTGAGTGGATGCACGCAGGTCAATCGGGCAAAAACCTATCTGATATCGCCATCTACTCTGGGAATGGAAAAAATTGCCCCCCACGTGTTCGTCAATCCCGATATGTCACCTGCGGACAGAGAGAAAGTCGCAGGCATTGCCATGGCGGCAAAAGAAAAAATCATCAATTTCTATGGTGGTGTTATCAGCGCCCCGGATATTCTCGCATGTTCTACGCAAGCCTCTTTTAAGCGTCTGGGGGGAACTTCTCAACGTGGGTTGCTTCTTGGAACATCCAAGATACTCATCTCTCAAAAAGGGCTGACGACTCCCATTCTGACGCATGAATGGTCGCATGCCGAGCTTAGGGCAAGGATGGACGCGAAAATGGGCGGGGTGTTTGGCATCTCTTCCATGCCCACATGGTTTGACGAAGGGCTCGCGGTCGTGGTGAGTGAAGAGCCGTCCCATTCCGAAAAAATGATGAAAGCCAAGTCCATACTCGGAAACCTTCAACAGATCCCGCCACCCGGTCGGCTGAAGTGTTGGTTCTGATTTGTATCGATGATTTTGAACTGAAAGAAGTAAAATGAAAAACATTATAGAAACCTCAAAGAAGATGCAGAGAGAAGCCTGGTCCGTCATTGAACACACCGATGTCATAAAAATTTGGTCTTCGATTGGGGCCACCATCAACCTGGTCGGGTCTTTAAAGACCGGCTTAATGATAAAGAATCGCGATATCGATTTTCACATCTATACCCATCCCTTCAAGCTTGCGGATAGCTTTTTGGCAATATCCAAACTTGCTGAGAACAGACGCATTAAGACGATTAATTATTCAAATTTGCTGGAAGCCGAGGATAGATGTATTGAATGGCATGCTTTTTATGAGGATCGAGATGGCAAGACATGGCAAATTGATATGATTCATATTCTTAATGAATCGCCCTATGCCGGTTATTTTGAAAACGTGGCGGAACGTATTTCCAACGCTTTGACCCACGACATGCAAGAAGCGATTCTTAGGATAAAAAACACCATTCCGATCGAAAGAAAGGTGATGTCCATTCAGATCTATCAAGCTGTCATTGAAGGTGGTGTTCGCGATGTCGAAGCATTTTGGCGCTGGAAGGAACAAAACCCCAATGACGGCATTGTTACCTGGGTACCCTAAAATAAAACCCACGCTGGAAGGCGCTGGCGTTCATTGGAAAAGAGTTTTTGGATTCAGCAAAGTAAATGCTCATCGCGGAAAAAGTTCACACAAATCCGCGATGAGCCTTTTTTTCAAATTCAGCGCCTGTTAGCTTATCTTTAAAACAAGCCCAACACCGCAATCTCCTGCCGCACAACCCGCAAATAGAAAATAGCCACCACCCAAAAGGACAACTTCTTCAATCCCCTCGATAATAGCACGTCCTGCAGTTGGCCCTTGCGGATGACCATAAACCAGGGAACTGCCGTAATTATTAAACTGTCTGACATCAATAGACATTTCTTTTGCCATGAACAAATCATTTGTCGCAAAAGGATTATGCGTTTTGATGGCCTTGAGATCTTTTACACTGATATTAGCGTTCTCTAATGCCTTTTTTGCGGCAGGCGGCGGTCCCATGGGCATATATCCCGCTTTCGCCCTGTGATAGCCATAGGAAATAATTTGGATGCATATATCAGCATTCGTGCTTAAATCTTTTGCATTGTCTTTTGTCGTCACAATCAATCCGCAATTCCCGTCTGCTGGGTGGGTTTGGGAAGCGGAGGTGATAATGCCACCATTTAGTGCGGGTTTGAGCTGTTTAATACTTTCCTCGGTATGTAGGAAGATCCCCTCATCCTCTTCCAATACAATTTTTTTCTTTTTTGATATATTCGCCTCGACTGGGAACATATACCGTTTTTGGAATTCTCTGTCATTTTCAAGCGCATCTTTGTATTGTGAGTATCTCACCCAAGCATCTTCATCAAGCGCTTCTTTCGAAAGTCCAAGCTCTTTTGCTACTCTTTCCGCCGTGACAATCATTGCATCGCCAGCCCAAGGATCTTTATTGAAATTATCCATCATCCAGTTCTCGGATTCCACTTGACCCCCAGGACCTTTTGGATTCGGCCAAACTGTATGTGCGCCATTTGACGTGCGATCAGCCATCAAGGTAAAAACATTGTTGTAAACGCCATTTTCGACATTGACGGCCGCCTGCCAAACACATGTTGCTGAAGTCGTGCAAGCTTGACTGATTGTCATTCCGGATATGTCGGGGTTACCCATGAGGGCAGCCGTCCATGGGGCACCATAAAACCACTGTTTTTGACCAATCGTCGCCCCTAAAATGAGATAATCGATATCCTTTGGATCGATCTTTTTTGCGGAAAACCATCTTTTGGCTGTATTTGCTCCCAGGATTAGAGAGTGCTCATTGGAAAGCGTGCCTTGCCAACGTGCAAATGGAGTTGAATAATAGCCACCATATGGTATAAATGCTTTTGTCAACATCGTTAATTTCCTTTCTGCCCGTTTAGTAATTCCACTTGCAAAATAATCACTTGCTTTTTAGCCCTTCCCTGAGCTTATATCTTAATATTTTTCCTATGGAGCTTTTTGGTAATTCATTTAAAAAGATTATCTTTTTGGGTACCTTGTAGCCACCAATATATTGTCTGCAGTAATCCCTTAGTTCATTGTCGGTGACCTCTTCATCATCTGTTTTTACAACCACTGCGGTTACTATTTCTCCCCATTTTGGATCTGGCTGACCGATAACGGAAACTTCTTTAACAGCAGGATGATTACAAAGAACAGATTCGACTTCTGTTGGGTATACATTCTCGCCGCCGGAGATAATCATGTCTTTTTTTCTATCAATAACATAGACATATCCTTCTTTGTCTTTCATGCAGATGTCCAGCGGATAATACCATCCTCCTCGATAGACCGATTTTGTTTGTTCGTCTTTATTCCAATATCCGCTGGTAATGCCCAATCCGCGAACTCTCATTTCGCCGATCTTTCCGGGAGGACAAATATTATCATTTTCGTCGACAACCTGAATTTCCGTGTCTATAAACGCTCTTCCGCATGAACCTAATTTCTGCTTGTCTTCCCCACTCATGGCCTTTTCAACATCATCCGTCAGTAACAAAGTCGCCGGTCCAGTAGTTTCCGTAGCACCAAACAAACTATAAAATACATTTCCGAATTTATTTAACACTTTTTCATATGAAGCGGCACTAAGCGGAGCGCCGGCAAAGTGGAGGCTTTTTAAACTGCTAATGTCGTATTTATGAACGTCGGGGTATTCACTAAGATAAATTACCATCGGTGTGATGAGCATGCCTGTTGTTACTTTGTATTTTTCAACGAGGCTTAAAAAGTCTACAACGTCCCATTTGTTCATTATTACACATGGATTTCCACCATACTGATTCAGCATGACATCAGCACCACCGGCTATATGAAATAGCGGTACGGCCAAAATGCCGAACTCGTTTCTGGTTAGCTTTAAATTCAGATTATATGCTCTTCCGGCATGATAAAGATTGCGATGGGTGGTTATCGTTCCTTTTGGCGATCCAGTCGTTCCGCTTGTATAAACTAGGGCGGCAATATCATTTTCGTTAATGCTGACATTTGGTATATCGGATGACGAATTTTCAAGTAAATCTTCATAGTGTTGCCAGTCATCCGGCATATTTTCTCGATTTCCAATATAAATAAAGTGTTTTACAAATTTTAGGTCGCTTTTAATCTTGTTTATAAAAGGGATGTACTTTTCCTGGACGATCAAAACGGCAGCTTGACAGTCTGAAAGTGTTATCAAAATTTCCCTCGGTGCCAATCGAAAATTGAGTGGAACCGAAATTAAACCCGCGCAAGGCCCGTTTAGCCAAAATTCAATGGCTTCTATACAATTTTCTGCCAATAACGCGATTCTATCACCTTTATTAAGGCCCATATTTAACAATGTGTTGCCCATTTTAAAGACTCTATTGCTAAATTCCAAAAAACTATACTTTTTATCATTCTCAACAAATGCTAACTTATCTGGATTATGTTCAATATTTCTTTTCAAGATAGTTCTTAAGGTACAAATAGTATTCATAATCCACCTTTTATTAAGATTTAGAGGTTCCCTTTAAAATATAATGAAGGCTATTTGTTTTTGAATTCTGGTTTTCTTTTTTCTAAAAAAGCATTTATTCCTTCTTTTCTGTCCTCTGTATTGAAAAGATCAGAAAAGAGTTTTGTTTCCATGCGAAGACCATCTTCAAAGATTGTTTCAAGGCCTTTGTTAATCGCTTTTTTTGAGTTGACAATTGCAAGCGGACCATTGCTAACGATTTGTTTGGCTATCTTTTGGGCTTCTTTAACACAATCCCCTTTTTGGCAAACCTGTTCGATTAAGCCAATTTCATATGCAATCTGAGCTGTTATTGGATTGCCGGTTAGTATCATTTTTTTGGCATTTCCTACTCCTACAAGCCTGGTTAATCGTTGTGTTCCACCGGCGCCAGGCATCAACCCCAATTTGACTTCAGGAAAACCAAACAAGGCAGTTTCATCGGCAACCCGAATATCACATGCAATCGAGAGTTCACATCCGCCACCTAATGCCAACCCGTTGATTGCAGCAATTATTATTTTTTCAGAGGATTCGATTTTATTAAATACTTTCTGGGATCCAGCAGACATTTGGATGGCGTTGTTCTCATCAAAACTGATTATTTCCTTAATATCCGCACCCGCCATAAATGCTTTGTTTCCAGCTCCGGTGATAATGACAACCCTTACATCCGGCATTTTATCAAGATCATCAAAAATAGTATCTATTTCCTCTTCAAATTGATGATTCAATGCATTGACCGGTGGTCTATTCAGGGTAACCAATGCTATGCTTGTATCTATTTCAATATTGATAAATTTAAAATTTTTCATTTTTTACCTCATGCTTTTATCAAAATACAAAAAGATCTAAACCGCCAGTTAGCATGATATTTGCCCCAGTTATATACTTGGCGTCTTCAGAAGATAGAAAATTTACCAGAGCCGCCACATCTTTTGGATCTCCTTCCTTTTTCAATGCAACGCGTTTAAGGATTTTTTCTTTCGCTTTTTCATTAAGATCATCGAAAGCATTGGTGCCAAAAACACCTAATGTGATCACATTTGATGTTACACCGAACGCTGCACCTTCCAGGGCAATTGTTTGGTAAGTCCAATCAACCCGGCCTTGCTTGAGGAGTAGGAACACTGGCCATAGCCTCCCATTGTTCCTGCTACTGAAGAGATATTGACGATACGGCCCCATTTGTTTTCAATCATTGAAGGTAATACTTGTTTTACACAATAAAACGCCCCAGAGAGGTTCACTTTAATTTCATTATCCCATGCCTGTGGCGCCATTTTGCTTATGGTGTTCATGTTTGTCATAATGGCTGCATTGTTTATTAAAATATCTACGGACCCAAGCTCTTGCGTTATTGTATCGAACCCCTCTTTAACTGATTCAAAATTGCTTAGATCTATTTTTACTGCACATGATTTACACCCTTTACTTATTATTTCATTTGAAACCGATTTCGCTTCTTCGTAAAGAATATCTCCAACGGCTACAGCATAACCCTTTTCTGCTAGAGATAATGCGATCGCTCTACCATTGCCTTTGCCCCTTGCCGCGCCACTGACAAAACAAACTTTATTTTTCGACATAATCTCACCTCTTTTTTGTTGTCATGAAATTAAGATTTAACAATTATTTTAGAATGCTATTTGCTACGATTTCTTTTTCTACTTCTTTCGTGCCCTCATATATTTCCAGAATTTTGGCGTCCCGGTAGAATCTGGAAATATCGTATTCCCCCATGTAGCCATAGCCACCATGCATTTGCAGCGCTTCATCAACCGTCCGAACCGCTATCCAACCGGAAAACCATTTTGCCATGGCAACCAATTTTTTGTCGTAATGCCCATTGTCCGCCATCTGCGTCGCTTTGTAGGTCAGGCACCTTGCAGCTTCGATAAACGTTGCCATCTCAGCGACCTTGCTTCGATTGACCTGAAAGTCGGCCAGCCTTTTTCCGAACTGTCTTCTCTGTTGGATGTGGTTTATGCCAAGCTCCATGGCGCCCTGGGCCAGTCCCACGCCGAACGCTGCTACCATCAACCGTGAGCGATTGAAAAAACCCATCAGGTATTTTGCGCCCTCACCTTCAACACCGATCCTGTTTTCTTCAGGAACGCGTACTTGGTTAAACCACACCTCCGACGTGTCAGACGCCCGAACACCAAGCTTTCCCGACATCTTCTGGGATTTGAATCCCGGACGGTCGGTTTCGACGATGATCATGCTGAATCGTTTGCGATAATTTTCAGCTTCCGGATCGGTTACGCAAAAGACCACCAGGAAGTGTCCAATGCTGCCATTGGTAATGAATGTTTTCTGGCCATTGAGGATATATTCATTACCATCTTTTCTGGCTTCGGTCGTAATCGAAAACGCATCGCTGCCGGCGTTTGGTTCGGTAATCGCTATCCCCATGATTTTTTCACCAGTGACCACCGGCGTAAGGAATGCTTTTTTTTGTTCTTCGCTACCAAATCGGTCAATGACTTCAGCGCCTATGGCGACCGAGCATAAACACTGTCCGCAACCGGGATCGACTCGCCAAAATTCTTCCGCGATACAACAGTGTTCCGTAATGCCATACCCTGCGCCTTCATACTTTTCCGTGACGTAACAACCAATAAAGCCAACTTCACTGGCCTTTTTCCATAACTCGAAAGGGAACTTCTCTTGTGCATCAATTTCCTTGGCGATCTGCGGAAATTCATTTTTGGCGAATTGACGAGCGGATTTTCTTATCTCCATTTGTTCCTTGGTAAATTCAAAATTCATTTTACCTCTTTTAAAAACCGGCCAGCCGGTATGTTTTTGGTTTATAAATCTCCGCGATGAAAGCGTCCTACAACCGCTTATTTCATCACGGGATGAAACCTAACCATTGGTATTTTAAACTTTTAAATCAAGTTCGTAGCAGTTCGGAAGTAAGGTGCCAATTCTTTCTTGAAGATCCTATGATTGATCAATTTTTAAGTTGCCGCAAAAAATCTTAAATATGGTTTCGATGAGTTGATGCGGTGTCGACTGGCCTTCGGGGTCGAACCACATGTAGGGGAAGGTGCACATCCCTAGCAGGGAAAATGAAATCAGCCGTACGCTATCGAGATTTTCTCCTTTTTCCTTAACCACGCCATCGACGATGGATCTCAAAATCGTTTCGTACTGTCTTTCCCCCTCCTTTATGACCTCCAAGCTTTCCCGGGGTAAGTTGGAGCGTTCAAGTAAAGCCAGGCGTGACTCGTTTTGATGTTCCACGTAATTATGAATGTGGTGGCTGATAAACGTGTATAATTTTTCCCTGGGAGATTTGACGGCCGATAGCTTTTTTTCCAATCCTTTCAATGAATTGTTCATGTATCGATGAACGATTAAAAAGAGCAGCTCTTCTTTGGTTGAAAAATAGTGAAATATCCCCCTTTGGTGGTTCCCGCAGCCAGGGCGACATCGCTTAAGGTGGCGGATAGATACCCATTTTGACCAAACACTTTTGCTGCCGTGAGGCAGATCTGGTCAATCTGTTTTCTTCCTTTTTCCGTGAAATTATTAAATTTATCAATTGAGCGCATTGTCTTCTTTCAATCATTCGACGAATTAATTAAAAACCGGCCAGCTGGTTTCTTTTTAATTGACGCCCAATAACCTTGTCAAGAACAAAAATTCTATTAAGTCTTTTTCCCTGATTCCGATATCATCCACTAGCGGCATACTACCGAAAGGGAGAACATGGGGATACGGCGAATCATCCTGATTATACTGGTTATTGCATTGGAAAGTACCCCATCGGCAATGGCCGCTGAAAAGATCCGGGTTCAATTGAAGTGGATCCATCAAGCGCAGTTTGCCGGGTTTTATGTCGCTATGGATAAGGGATATTACGCCAAAGAGGACCTTGACGTTGTCTGATACCAAACAATGGAAAAACCGATCTGGTCAGCGCCATCACCAGCGGTGTTGCCGATGTCGCGGTGTTGTCTCCGGAAGACATCATCATTCGGCGGAATCAAGGCATTCCCATAAAAGCCATTGCTGCCATCTATCGGCGCAGTGCCGTCGTTTATCTGTCCATGCCTGGGTCAGGCATTCTTCGTCCCCAGGATTTTGTCGGCAAAACCATTGCTTCCGCTGGCCAACAAGGCAGTGTCAGGGATTTCGAATTCCAATTGGATGCCATGATAAAAACCCTTGGAATGGATATGGCTTTGATTCGGAATGTTCCCTATGACCCTGAATATAAAGGATTTTACAATGGTTCCGTGGATGTGACCGCAGCTTATGCAACAGGCGGGCTGATCAAGGTTCGGCAAAAGGGTTACGCCCCCAATATCATTTGGCCCGGAGACTACAAAGTTCGTTTTTATTCCGACACCCTGGCTACCACGGACCAAATGGTTGACAGGCAATCCGAGAAACTGTTCCGTTTTTTGAGGGCTTCTTTGAAAGGCTGGCAAACAGCCGTCGGTGATCCCACAGGTACCATCGAAACGATAATGAAATACGCGCAGACAAAGGATCGGAAGATCCAGACGGCGATGTTTGAGGCCATGCTTCCACTCGTCCACACCGGTGAAGACATGATTGGATGGATGCGACCCAAGGATTGGCATGATATGCACCAGATGTTGGCTGAACAGGGGCTCATAGACAATCCCAAGGATCAGGTAAATCAACTGTTTACCATGCAATTCCTCGATAGGATCAAACAAGAGGGGTTGAGGTGAAACTGAACACCAAGCTATCCTTGATTTTTCTTCTGCTGACCGTCGTTCCCGCTTTGGTGATAGGATATCTATCGTTTTATAATGGGCGCTGTACCATAGAAGAAAATACGATAAGCCATCTTGTATCCACCAATCTTCTGAAAGAGGCAGAATATGAACGCTGGGTGCATGACAGTGCCCAGCTTATAGAAATGATTGCCATCAGTCCTTTTTTCAAAAACACCTTTCCTGCCATTCAAGCCGCTCACGATCCGACTGACCTGTCACATGAAATTGCCCATCAACGCATCAAGGAACATCTCAATCCGGTACTAGAAAAAGGGACTTTTTGGGAGTTGTTCATCCTGCGGGCTTCCGACGGGTTGCTGATGGTTTCGACTGATCGTCGGCAGGAAGGCAAATACAAAGACAATCGGCCTTTTTTCATCAACGGTAAAAAAGGCACCTTTATTCAGAATGTTTATTACGGAATGTCAATCCAGAAACCCGCCATGACGGTCAGTACGCCACTTAAAGATTTGAACGGCGAAACCATCGCCGTTTTGGCCGGCCGTCTGGACTTGTCCCAGCTTTCCAAGATCATGGAAAAGCGTAGCGGATTGAGCGAAACCGAAGACACCTATCTTGTCAATAAGTTTAATTTTTACGTCACTGAACCTCGCTTCGGTAAGGATTATGCGCTCAGGAAATCCATCCATACCCAAGGTGTGGCCGAAGCCTTGCAACAAAAAGATGGCGTCGGCTTGTATCTTGATTATCGCGGTGTACCCGTTATCGGGGCCTATCAGTGGATGCCGGAATGGGAATTATGCCTGGTCACCGAGGTCGATCAGGCCGAGGCATATGCACCGATTGACCGACTGAGAAAGACGGTTCTGGGAATTGTCGCTGGAATATCGCTGCTTGCCGCCAGCCTCGGGTGGGCAAGCGCCTTTCACGTGACCATCCCGCTTCGACGGCTGTTGGAATCGACGGATAAGATAGAAGCCGGCCGACTGGAGGTGTCCCTGGCAACGAAAGGACGGGGTGAAATCGCCGATTTGGCACGGGCCTTTGACAGGATGGTCAAAAGACTGTCGACCACGCTTGTATCACGGGATGCGCTTGCGGCAGAAATTGAAGAGCGAAAAAAGGAAACCGCTTTACGCGAACAAGTGATGGCCGACCTGAAGCGTTCCAATGAAGAACTGCAACAATTCGCCTATGTGGCATCCCATGATTTGCAGGAGCCCTTGCGCATGGTTTCAAGTTATTCCCAACTCCTGGCTGATCGGTACAAGGATAAACTGGACGAAAAAGCCAATAAGTATATTCATTACGCCGTGGACGGTGCCGTTCGCATGCAGCAGTTGATCCAGGACCTGCTGGCCTATTCTCGCGTCACCACCAAGGGCGGCGAAATCGCAAAGGTGGAAAGCCAACCCGCACTGCAGAATGCGCTTTCCAATCTTGAGGCGGCCATTGCGGAGTCCGGGGCTGTAATCACCCAAGATCCGCTGCCTTCCGTTGCGGCGGATGGAACGCAGCTGACGCAGTTGTTTCAGAACCTGGTCGGTAATGCGATCAAATTCCGGGGTGATACTTCTCCACGTATCCATGTCGGTGCCGAAAAAGACGGTGAGTATTGGCGCTTTAGCGTTGCTGACAATGGTATCGGTATCGAGGAACGGTACCTGGAAAAGATTTTTGTTATTTTTCAGCGACTGCATACACGCAGTGAGTATGCCGGGACGGGCATTGGCCTATCGATATGCAAACGGATTGTCGAACGATTTGGTGGAAGGATTTGGCTGAAATCCGAACCGGGCAAGGGAAGTACTTTCTATTTTATCCTCAAGGCAGGGTAAATAGGAATTCATCCCTGGCCCGTGTTTCCGCCATGGCGCAGAAAAGGCTGCCCGTCGATAATTCTGGGAGCGAATATTTCCATATCCAAAAAATGAGAGGCAAAATGAGTGGACAATGCATGGCCAAAGCGGTTGATATCCTGTTGGTGGAAGATAATCCAGGTGATGCCGATTTGGCACGCGAGGCGCTTGAAAACAGCAAGATAAGCAACAACCTTTATGTGGTTGAGGATGGCGTTGAAGCCATGGCATTTATCAAACGATCCGACAAATATGCAAATGCGCCACGCCCGGACCTGATCCTCCTGGACCTCAATCTACCTCGTATGGATGGCAGGGAGGTTCTGTCAGAAATAAAAAAGATGATTACCTGAAGCGGATCCCTGTTGTCATTCTTACCACGTCAAAGGCGGAAGAGGACGTTCTCCGATCCTACAACCTGCATGCCAATTGTTACATCACCAAACCCATCGCCTTTGACCAATTCATGAAGGTGGTTGAGTCAATAGAGGATTTCTGGTTGAGCATTGTTGTTTTGCCACCCAATGGAGCCAAACAGTGATACCCCCGTTAGATATTTTGATCATCGAGGACAACCCTGGAGATGCCGACCTGATCCAGGATCTTGTGGCTGACAATCCGACAAGAATATTTCGATTTACCCATGTTACAAGACTTTCGGATGCGATCAAGCATCTGAAGATGAATTCAACCGATCTGATTCTTCTCGATCTGGGGCTTCCGGACAGCAACGGAATTGAAACGGTGTGGAAAATCCGTGAAACCGTGCCGCAGGTTCCCATTGTCGTTCTGACAGGCTATGATGATGAGGAAACGGGACGGTCGGCTGTAAAAGCCGGTGCTCAGGACTACCTTGTCAAAGGCAAAGTCTCTGGTGAGCTGTTGACGAGAATTATCGTTTATGCGGTCGAACGGCATCAATACCAGAATTCATTGCGTGAATCGGAGCAATTTTTACGTTGCGCCATGGATGCGCTGGCAGCCCACATCGCGATACTGGACCCTATTGGAAAGATTCTTTCGGTCAATGCGGCCTGGCTGACATTTGCCAGGGACAACGGCGCCAATCGAGAAGACGGATTTATCGGATTGAACTACCTGGATGCGTGTGAGCGTGCATCCGGCAGTGATAGCCATATCGCCCTTGATTTCGCAAATGGCATTCGTGCCGTTATTAAAGGTGAAAAGGATTTTTTGAACTGGAGTACCCCTGCCATAGTGCCGACCAGAAACGCTGGTTCCATGCTCGCGTGACACCATTTACAGGTGAGATACCCCATAAAGTTGTCATTGCTCATGAAAACATCACCGATCGGAAAATAGCCGAGAATCGATATAAGGATAGTGAGCAACGGCTTCGATTGGTGCTTGACATATCACCGAATTGTATTTTTATTGAAGATTCGGATGGTCGTTTTATCCTTGTGAATCAGGCTGTTGCCGATCTTTATGGGACGACCATACCGGCAATGATCGGGAAAACGCAAAAGGAAATATCTCCCTTCGGCTTTTACGCCAGCGGTGGGGCGCATGGGAACGCAGCATCGGGTAGCGATGGGGATGAGAAAAAGGAAATATCTTTCACGACGGCAGATGGCAACATCCGATGGTTTAAAAATGTTCAGGTGCCGATCTCCTTCCCAAATTTTCCAAACTGCTTGTTAAGCTTCTGTATTGATATAACGGATCAGCGCCTGGCACAGGAGGCCCTTAGAAATTCGGAACTACGGTTGAAAACCATTCTTGACGCGCAGACAAGCATGATCGTTCTTGTTGATCCTCGGATGCGTGTTTTGTGGCCCAACAGGGAAGCATGCCGGGTGGCGGGCATGTCCAGACAGGAAATCATTGGTCGCCCTTGCCATGCACTCTGGAAAGACCAAAAAGCGGCTTGCGATGACTGCCCTGTCGTAGACGCCTTCCAAAACGGAAAAAAGTATTCCATTCACAAAAAGACCCCCGATGGTCGCGTTTGGCGGATTCATGGATTTCCGGTCAGGGATGACGCGGGTGCGATCGTCAGTGCGGTGGAGGTCTCGGAAGATATCACCCAACGGGTCGCGCTTGAAGATCAACTTCGCCAGGCCCAAAAAATGGAGTCCCTGGGAACGTTGGCCGGTGGGATCGCCCATGACTTCAACAACATCCTGTCCGCCATTATGGGCTACACCGAATTGGCCATGGAAGGCGTGGACCCGTCCGCCAAGGCCCACGGATATATTAAAGAAGTCCATCGGGCGGGTGTTCGGGCCACAGACCTGGCCAGACAGATTTTAACCTTCAGTCGAAGAACGAATACCGATTTGTTGCCCTTGAATATCGGGATCATCGTCAAAGAGGTTTTAAAACTGCTGCGGTCGACCCTGCCTTCGAGTATTACGATTAAGCAACAGATCGACAAGAAGCTGGATCCGATCCTTGCAGATCCAACTCAAATTCATCAAATTGTCATGAATCTTTGTACCAATGCCAGCCATGCCATGGAGCCTTACGGTGGGATCCTGGAAGTCAAGCTGACACAGTCCGATTTTACCGAAGGCATGGTGTCGACGATGCCGAACCTGGCCCCGGGGAGCTATCTGCGACTGGATATCAGCGATACGGGTTGCGGCATGCCGCCGGAAATTATGGCATCCATTTTTGACCCTTACTTCACCACCAAAGATTTGGGGGAAGGTACGGGGTTGGGGCTTTCGGTCGTGCATGGTATCGTAAAGGATTATGGCGGCGACATTTCCGTAAGGTCGACTGTGGGCGAAGGCTCCACATTTAGCATCCTTTTCCCAGCGGTCAAAGCACAAATCAATAAAAATAAATCGACCGTTGAAGAGGCCCTGCCCAATGGCAGCGAACGAATCCTCATGATTGATGATGAACCCGTCATTCTTAAGGTGATCGGCGACCTTTTATCCAAGTACGGGTACCAAGTGACAGCCGAAAATGACAGTTTGCTAGCCCTTGAACATTTCAAGGAAAGACCGGATAATTTTGACTTGGTATTATCGGATGTGACCATGCCGAAAATAACCGGTGATCGATTGGCGAAGGAGATGCTTGCCATTCGTCCGGATTTACCCATTATCCTATGCACGGGGTACACCCGTTTGGTAACAGAGCAAACCATTGAACCGATCGGTGTGCGGGCACTATTGCATAAACCGGTTGTAAAAAGTAAACTGCTGATGGCGATACGGCGTTTGCTGGACGAGCCCGTGGCAGTTTACTGAAGCGATTGTCGAAATATCGCAAACGCGTTTATCCTATCATCGGCATAGACCTTTAAGGATACCGGGACAGTATCTGGGTGGCCGCGTAATAGGCCGCAAGACCCTCCTCTCTGATTTTCTCGTTGACCCGCACCCAGGTCCGGTAGAGCGGCTTACTGAAGTTGGTTTGTTCGCAGGGAAAATCCGTGCACTGGTAGCAGAAGTCGACCTGCTTCTCCTGATGGCAGGGGCGTACCCCGCATTCCTTGAACATCCGGCACTGCTCGTTGCGGCAGCCGGTGCAGTGGCCTTCGGCCAGGTAATCGAGCATGGCCTGGAAAGCCGGGTAGTTCGCGAAGACCGGTTCACGCATCAAATTTTCAAAGAACGCGGCGTAGGGACCGAAATTGCCCAACTTCTCCTTGAGGGCTTGACTGGCCCGTCGAATGCCACCGTCCACATGGGCAAAACAGGTTTCGCAGCTCAATCCGCATGGTGCCAGTGCATGTTTGATCGTTTCATTAGTCATTTCATGCCTCCTTGGCTTGGGGTGTTATTTCCGGGCGACGCCGTTGGTTACGCTGCGCGTCGGATTACGGTTGCCATCATAGCGACCACGCTCTGGAAGTGGAAGCGGCATAAACGACACCTTGAGGGGGGATACCGACAATTATCCTTTTTTTCGATCAAGACGGGACGATGGACAGAGCCATTCACTATCTATGCCCCGTAATGCATGGGCCGCTTGCCGATTGTGTACACTTAGGATTTGAGAAAAATTGCACACTTGTTGTGTTGCCCTCTGTCGTCGGTCTGGCGTTTCAGAGTTTTGAACATATTGTTATATTATATAGATATTAATTTATTGGGCTCTGCGCGGCGGTGGCCATGGAATAAATGGAAGCTTTGTCGGATATTCTTTCGGGCATAATATGCTCGTCTTTGTTAGCGGCCGATTCAGACTGACTACTTATTGCCCATCATCTCTCCCCCTTTTTTTCGGTTATGCTGCGATGTCTTGGTTGCCGCATCTTGCATGGTAGATAGTTATTTCCTGTCATGTCAGTCGGTAATGGCACCCTTTCGCCCTTGGTCGGCGAGGTCAATGTGCGGTGGCACAAATCATGCTCAGTAAAAATATCTTCTCAGCGGTAATATCATTCTCAAGGAGGAAGTCACCGCCAAGTTTTGTGCCTACAAGGTGATGAGCGAATAATCATCGGAAAATATCAAAGGAGAAAAGGAAACAAGCCATGGTCAGTGATATTGAAACCCTCGAAAAGGTCTATACGGCAAAAAATCATACCGAACTGATGGATGCATACAAGGCTTGGGCCGCCGATTACGAAACCGATACGGTGGGAAATTTCGGCTACGTGGCCCATGTGGCCACCGCCGAAACGCTTGACCGGTTTCTTGGCGATAAAAAAGCCGCCATTCTCGATGCGGGATGCGGCACGGGCTGGTGGGGCAGGAGCTGGTCAAAAGAGGTTATCGGAACATCGACGCTTGGATTACTCCGCGGAGATGTTGGAAGAGGCCCGCCGTAAAAACATTTATCAAGCGCATATGCAAGCCGACCTGAGCAAGCCGCTGGCCCTTTCGGAAAATCAATACGATGCGGTTGTCTGCACGGGCACATTTACCTATGGTCACGTCAAGGCAAATGCCTTTGACGAGCTGATCCGGATCACCAAGCCGGGTGGCTTGGTTTGCTTCACCATCCGTCAGGGCGCCTATGAAGATTATGGGTATCGCCAGCACATGATCGAGCTGGAGCAGGACCGGGGGTGGGAACTGATCGATATGCACGATACCGATTACTTGAAGGCTGAAGAAGTGATCTGCAAGCTCTGCACTTACAAAGTATTGCGCTGACTCGTCAGGCTCGGTGAGAAGAGCGCTCTACACCCATCCATATCGTATTCAGGATCGTGTTTTTGGGCTATCGGTCGTTGCGGTATTGCCCGACGGGGCTTCAATCATAGCTGTTGCGTGCTGACCACAAAAATGGCATAAACGGTATCTTGAGAGGCGATCACGACAACTACCGTTTGCTTGGTGGAGACGGGTATGATGGGCAAGACGATTCACCGGATAACCCTGCTCGGCTGTTACAATTCCATGGCCAGCACCTTGTTCGGTCCCATGGATATCTTCAATCAGGCCGGGCGGCTATGGAACCGCCTGGGAAAATTGCCCCAGACCCCGTTTTTCGAGGTCTCCATCGCCTCGGCGGATGGCCGGCCGATTCGCTGCCTGAACAACGTGATGGTCCAACCCCACTGCAGCATTGATGCGGTGGATGAGACCGATCTGATCGTGATCGCCTCGGCCACCTATATCGATCGAATCCTAACCACCGGACCCGCCCTGGTGCCCTGGATTCGCCGCCAGTATGCCCGGGGCGCCCATGTGGCCAGTATCTGCACCGGTGTCTTCCTCCTGGCCGAGACCGGTCTTTTGGACGGACGGTCGGCCACCCTGCATTGGGGTTTTGCCGACCAGTTCCGCAGCCGTTATCCCCGGGTAAACCTGGATTTGGACCGTATGTTCATCGACCATGGACGGCTCTATTGCGCGGCGGGTGCAAACGCGGGCATGGACCTCTCCCTTTATCTGGTGGAGAAATTCTGCGGCCGTCAGACCGCTGTCCAGTGTGCCAAGACCATGGTCCTGGACATGGGGCGCGAGACCCAGCGCCCCTATGGCGCCTTTCTTCTCTCCAAGGCCCACGGTGACCCGGTGGTGGCCAGCGTCCAGGCCTGGATGGAAGATCACCATACCGAAGCCGTCGACTACGACCATCTGGCGGCGAGCCAGCGAATCAGCCGGCGGTCCCTGGAACGGCGCTTCAAACAGGCCACCGGGTATACGCCGCTGGGCTACCTGCAACAACTCCGCATCGAAAGCGCCAAACGCCTCCTGGAAGATGGGCGCCACACGGTCGCCGAAATCGCCGACCTGGTGCTACGCCGACATTTCGTTCTTTAGGAAGATTTTCGTTAAATTGACCGGGTTGCAGCCAAGGGCCTACCAGGCGCGTTTCGGTGGGTATGGGAGCGCAGGGCGTGGCATGGCGCGTTCCGCCGATGGAGTCCCATCGACAGTTGGGAAATGCGACTTCTAAGGAAGTGCCCCGAAATTTTGGTTGCTTTGTTAACCCAAATGTTTCCCCGCGAGGGGTAGGCCGCTTTTTACGAGTCCATCATCCTTAGCTCGCTTAGCCTGTTACCTTCCGAGCAATGGTGTCCCCGAATTCGATATCGACCGAGGCAATGGCGGCGATGGGCACGCCAAAGCTGGTGATAGATGGACGCGTGGCATTCACATGGTTCCGGATCCAGGCGCTCGAGGCATGGGCTTTGTCGTGCGTGGTGTGAGCGTCGGCGGCCAGCAGTACCGCATAGCCCAGTCCCGCCGCGCGCCGGACCGTGGTGTCCACGCAAAACTCCGAGGCATAACCGCAGATCACCAATCTTGAACATCAATGACCAGTAGGGCGGTGTGCATGGCCAATACTCCTTCATGGAGGGCCGGGTTGGGCCAGGGCTCTTTGCATTCCAAGGAGCGGCAGGCCGATCGCAGCTGCCAGCGTTTGCCGCCAAACACGTTTAAGATTTCGTCTTTTTGCGGTTGTCCTTGACATAAATACGATGCTCCCTGCGATCGATTTCGAAAAGACCGATGGCTTTGACCAATTCACTGAGTTTGGCAAACCCGTAGTTGCGTGGATCAAAGTCGTTCGCTGTCTTGTTGATAAAACTGCCGACTGGTGACAACTGGGCCCAGCCGTTTTCATCGGAGGCTGCTTCGATAGCCGACCGGATTAAATTGATAAGCTTTGTATTACCACGTAGTGTCTTTGCTTTAGCTGATACGGAGGCCTTGTCAACTTCGTCCTGGGCCTGAACAAAGACCTCGGTATAGATGAACCGATCACAGGCGGAAACAAAAGCGCGTGGTGTTTTTCGCTCTCCAAATCCGTAAACCCACTTACCGGATTCTCGGATGCGTGCGGCCAAACGGGTAAAGTCGCTGTCACTCGAAACCAGACAGAATCCGGAAAAATTACCCGTATAGAGCAAATCCATGGCATCGATGATCATTGCGCTGTCCGTGGCATTCTTGCCGCTTGTGTACCTGAACTGCTGGATGGGCTGAATGGCGTACTCCAGCAGAACGGATTTCCATGATGATAGGTTCGGCGTGGTCCAATCGCCATAAATCCGTTTGACGCTTGCGGTACCCAGTTTGGCGACTTCCGTCAGCAAACCCTCGACTATAGACGGGTTCGCATTATCGGCGTCAATCAATACGGCAAGGGGCAGATTCGCATCTGATTCATTGGCCATCTGGCATATCTCCGGCGCGCTTCGCCAACCATTTTTCAGCGTATGGGCGAAGGGATTTGTAAGGGAGAGGCTCTGAAACGATTACAACCCTCATTTTATACCGTTCAACAATGAGAGATGCAAGCAGAGCGTTAATGAAGGCCTGAAGGGGTGGGGAGCCCCGTTCAGGCCGGGCGGAGAGGGGGAAGGATTGGGATGGGGGCGCGGTGTGGCAACGTCGATATTGCCTGCCGCCAATGGCGGTTCGCCGGCCAACCGCGGGTGGTGCAGCCATCATTCAATTGCCAGTCAGGCGGTCAACGTCCCGCTGGCTTGGAAATCATTCTCAACAGGGGCCGTCCATGGATCACCCGTTTCCAAGGTTTTCTCCTGATCGTTTTATTTCTATTCGTGGGCCGCGAATGCCAAGGGCGTTGCGGATCGGCCGGCCGCGCGGCAAACGATCGGGAAAGAGAGAATGGCATGAGGTCGTTTCCTTGTATTAGCGGTTGATTCAATCTGCTGATCGACGTCATGAACAAAAAAAGCGCAACCCGTTTCCGCATGGAAGATGCGGTTCGCGTTACGCCTTCACTTTCTTCGTCCAAAATGTCGAAGATCGTAAGACATTCCAATAAAATTTAGGAATACCAAAAACTGTATGTACTGCACAAGAACCATGAACCGTCAGGATTGTCAAGGATTATTTCGTCAGCGAAGGACTTGTGAAAAAGGCTTGACAGTCATCCCGGATGACGATTATTAGAGTAGAAAAATAAAGTTTGTCATTCCTAAAAAAACTATTCCATCAAAAAAAATATAACGGCCGTGGAGAAGAAAATGAAAGCCGGAGACCTGGACCACCCTGACGTATTGGCAGCCTTGGACAACAGCATCCGCAGCCTGAGGCAGGGGATGGACATGCATTGCTGCCTGGTCAGCGCCATCCTTGAAAAAGGCTCGGAAGGACTGGATGGATGCCGACGGGCCCGATGTCCCCAACGAACCCGGGAGGCCGTGCTGAAGGATGCGCTCAAGGAGGCCATCACGGTGATCGAGGATACCCGCCGGGCATTCAAGTCCAAACAGTTGGAGGCGTTGCGCAGGCGGCTCACCGAGGTTTTGATCGAGACCCATTGAAGCCGGAAGGGCTGTTCTCCACTTTTTCGTCCCTCGACTTAATTTATTTTGCAGTCAGGCGATGTTAACGTTATAGATGGAAACCATGCGCAGCAATGGCCTGTGCGGATAACGAAGACGAGGTGGACGTGAGTGACGTTTGGTCATCCAAACGGCTACTGGCTGTTTTGGAAAAAAGCGCGCTGATTTCATTCTCCCAGGCAAGGGATTTCTACGCCAACCGGTTTGAGATGATTCAGCAATACAAAAGGCGTCGCGGCAAGTCCGGTGAGCCTGTCATCGATGAGGCGCGTGACAAACCCTTTCTGTTGATCGACGCCATCGTTTCCCTGAACCTCAAACGAAGGGACAACCCATCCAAAACCGTTGATGAGGATTCCATTTTCCAGGCCCTGGCGGCAAGCTGGAACATCCCCTTTGTCAAGGTCGACCCGTTGAAGCTGGATCTTAACCTGGTCACCACGACCATCCCGATCTCTTTTGCGAAGAACCATCTGGTTTTGCCCATCGGCGTCAGCCAGGGTGAGCTGACCGTCGCTACGCCGAACCCGTTCAATCACGAGGTCTTCGACGATATCGCCCGGGCCAGTCAGTTGCGGGTCAATGCGGTGGTCAGTCCCCGTTCGGATATCATCAAGCTGATCGAGGAGTTTTTCGGCTTCAAGCGATCCATTGCCGCCGCCGAGCATCAGTTTTCCGGGCCGACGGTGGATCTGGGCAATCTCGAACGGTTTATTCATCTCAAATCCGCCGATGAGCTGCCCTCCAACGACCAGCATGTGGTCAACGCCGTCAACCACCTGTTTGTCTATGCCTTTGATCAGAAAGCCAGCGATATTCATATTGAACCCAAACGAGCGGTAAGCCTGGTCCGGATACGCATCGACGGGGTTTTGCACACCGTTTACCGGCTGCCCAAAAATGTCCACTCTGCCATTGTGAGTCGGATCAAGAACCTCTCCGGGCTCGATATGGCTGAAAAGCGGCGGCCCCAGGATGGGCGCATCAAGACCGGCAAGAATGACGTCGAAGTGGAGATCCGCGTTTCCACCATTCCCGTTGCCTTTGGCGAAAAGGTGGTCATGCGCATCATGGACCCGGACATTCTGTTCCAAGACCTGGAGCATCTGGGCTTTTCTTCCGTCGACATGGCCAAATACAACCAGATTGTCTCCCATTCCCACGGGTTGGTGCTGGTTTGCGGTCCCACAGGCAGCGGCAAGTCAACAACGCTTTATTCCACCCTACGAAAAATCAGTACCACGCGGGTCAATGTGACCACCATCGAAGATCCCATTGAAATGGTTCACGAGGACTTCAATCAGATTGCCGTCAAACCGCAGTTGGGAATCACCTTCGGATCGATCATGCGCAATATCCTGCGCCAGGATCCCGATATCATCATGGTTGGTGAGCTCAGAGACCTGGAAACGGCCGAAAATGCCATCCAGGCAGCACTCACCGGGCATCTGGTTCTGTCAACACTACATACCAACGATGCACCGTCGTCGATCATCCGCCTCATGGACCTGGGAGTTCCCTCCTTCCTGATCCAGGCCACCTTGCGCGGCATTTTATCCCAACGCCTGGTTCGGAAAATATGCAATAATTGCAAGGAGAAAATTGAAATCGACGCCTCCGCGCTGGAGGCCATGGGTTTGGCAACCGGCCGGACCGGGCGATTGTCTCTTTACCAAGGGCAGGGGTGCCAGAAATGCAGGCAGACGGGCTACTCGGGCAGGACGACGATCCATGAGGTGCTGCCATTTTCCGATACCATAAAAGCCCTGACGGTCCCGGACGCGGATTTGGCTGCATTGACCGAGGGGGCGCGTGCCGAAGGAATGATTTCATTGCGTGAAAGTGCGATTGAGCGACTCATGGACGGTACGACGACGTACCAGGAGGTACTGCGGGTTACCTCGGGTGGCAATCTTTGAGAGGCGGTCCGGGAAGCGGTTGGCTCCCTGACCGGCGCCATCCATAAAAATACATCTGAAGAAGAAAAGGCAGCTTCCGGTGTTATTGCCGGAAGCTGCCTTTTTTACTTTTATTCGACCGGCGTACGAAATCGCTCGCCGCGTTCGATGTTGTTGACGGCATCGGTGATGACCACGGTGGACGTGTTTTCTTCCGTGTGAAGGACGATGAAGGTACCCATCGAAATCGGTGGCATGATGGCGCCGCTATCCGATTTTTGTTGACGGTAGAGGTCGTATTGTTGGCCGACTTCAAGGTTGTCGTTCCGGCCTTTGTCGATAAAGGCAAGCACATTGTCACCGGTCAGGGTGGTGTGGTCTTCGGAGATGATGATCTGCCCATCAATACCCGGCGTGCTCGGCTGGCGTACAACTTTAGGGGATTCTTGCACATAGGGCATCAAGAGATCGTTAAGATGGATCGTTCGATATGATTTGAGTACCTTGGCGGTTACCAGATCCGGGTCCTGTTGGGTCACTTCGATGACGCCGAGGATGTAATGCTGGGTGCCGATGGTTTCTGTGGAATTGTGGTCGTCGGTCGGTTGCATATAGCGGAAGACGGTATGTCGGCTTCCTGGGATGAGCTGGTCGCCGCCATCGCTTGACGGTCGAATATAAACAATATCGCCCTCGCTGATCAGTTCTTTTTTCCCTCAATGTCAAGAATCGTGCCCGTTGGTGCGACCGGTGGCTTGCGGATGAACCCGACGCGTTGAATGGAGGGAAAAAGAAAGAAGGGGACATCGGCCTTGGGGGCGTGCATGATCGGCGCCTCATCGGCGATACCCTGAGAACCTGACTTTTTGTAGAGCCGAATTCGTTCACCGGGGAAAATCCAGTGGGGGTTGCTGATTTGTTTGTTCTCTTCCCACAATTCCGGCCACAACCAAGGTGAGTCATTGAATTGATTGGAAAGATCCCAGAGTGTATCCCCCTTTTGGATGGTATAATAGAAGCCTGTTTCGCTTTCAACGACGTTGAGTTTATCCTTCGCTGCCGCCGGTGTGGTTACAGCCAGGCAAACCAGGCAAAACAAGCAGACATGTAAAATTGAATTCGTTCTGCGACTCATCAGATACCTCATATTTTGGGTGTCGTTGGTCAAATTATGGAAACTTTCTTATTAATTTCAGTAACCTGATTACTGACGTGTTGTCAAGCGTCTATGTGGTCGTCCATATTAACAGAAAAAGCCTCCCCAGGGTCGACCTGAGGAGGCTTTTCGAATCAAAAGGACGGGTTGGGGAATGACTTACATCATACCACCCATACCGCCCATGCCACCCATGCCGCCCATGCCGCCAGCACCCGCCATCGGGTCAGCAGCTTTTTCTTCGGGCTTTTCAGCGATCATTGCCTCGGTGGTGAGCATCAAGGATGCCACGCTACCGGCATTTTGCAGGGCGAAGCGGACCACTTTGGTCGGGTCGATTACACCGGCCTCGATCAGATCTTCGTACTCGTTGGTGGCCGCGTTGTAGCCCATGGCGCCTTCGGCGTTCTTGACCTTGTCAATCACAACGCTGCCCTCGTAACCGGCATTGGACGCGATGCGACGCAGGGGTTCCTCAATGGCGCGCATAACTACTTTAACGCCCAATTTTTGATCAGCTTTAATTTTTATTTTATCCAGGGTAGAAAGGGTGCGCACCAAGGCGACACCGCCGCCGGGAACGATGCCCTCTTCCACGGCCGCCCGAGTGGCGTTGAGTGCATCCTCAACACGGGCTTTCTTCTCTTTCATTTCGGTTTCCGTGGCCGCGCCGACATTGATCACGGCGACGCCGCCGATCAGTTTGGCCAACCGTTCCTGCAACTTCTCGCGATCGTAATCGGAGCTGGTCTCTTCAATCTGGGCACGAATCTGTTTGACCCGGCCTTCCAGGGCGGAACGTGCACCGGCGCCGTCAACGATCGTGGTATTGTCTTTGTCGATGGTGATCCGTTTGGCCTTGCCCAGGTCGGTGATGGTCATGTTTTCCAGTTTGATGCCCAGGTCTTCGGATACCACCTGGCCACCGGTCAGAATGGCGATATCTTCCAGCATGGCCTTGCGCCGATCGCCAAAACCCGGAGCCTTCACGGCCGCAACCTGAAGGGTACCCCGCAGCTTGTTGACCACCAAGGTCGCCAACGCTTCACCATCGACATCTTCGGCAATAATGACCAGCGGTTTACCCATCTTGGCCACCTGCTCAAGGACCGGCAACAGGTCTTTCATGTTGCTGACCTTTTTCTCGTTGATGAGGATGTAGGGGTCTTCCAGGGAAGCAACCATTTTCTCGGGATCGGTGACGAAATAGGGAGAGAGGTAGCCGCGATCGAACTGCATGCCCTCGACAACCTCCAAAGTGGTTTCCATTCCCTTGGCTTCTTCGACGGTGATGACGCCTTCCTTGCCAACCTTATTCATGGCTTCGGCGATAATGTTGCCAATGGTCTCGTCATTGTTGGCCGAAATGGTCCCGACCTGGGCGATCTCGCGCTGATCCTTGGTCGGCTTGCTCATTTTGTGGAGCTCTTTGACGATGGTTTCAACGGCTTTGTCGATGCCGCGCTTGATTGCCATGGGATTGTTGCCGGCGGCGACCAGTTTCTGACCTTCTTCATAGATGGCACGGGCAAGCACGGTTGCCGTCGTGGTTCCATCACCGGCCATGTCACTGGTTTTGCTGGCGACTTCTTTTACCATCTGAGCGCCCATGTTCTCGAATTTGTCTTCCAGCTCGATTTCCTTGGCCACGGTGACGCCGTCCTTGGTCACGGTGGGCGATCCCCACGATTTGTCGATCACGACATTTCTTCCCTTGGGGCCAAGGGTAACGACCACTGCATCGGCAAGCGCTTTGACGCCATTGAGCATCGCTTCGCGGGCTTTCATATCATATTTAATTATCTTACCAGCCATATTGCTTAACCTCCCTATCTGACGTTATAGTAAAGTCTGTTCTACTCAATGACGCCGAGCACGTCGTCTTCACGCATGATCAAGTACTCTTCACCTTCGATTTTGACTTCAGTACCTGAGTATTTTCCAAACAGAATCCGATCGTCGACCTTGATTTCCAGTGCGATACGATTGCCATCATCGGCGACCTTGCCATTACCCACGGCGACGACCTTGCCTTCAGCCGGTTTCTCTTTGGCCGTGTCCGGAATGATGATCCCGCCTTTGGTTTTGGTCTCTTCCTCGACGCGCTGCACCAGAATGCGATCCTGTAATGGTCTGAGTTTCATTTCTGCATTTCTCCTTTTTTCGATGGGTACGCATGTTAATGACTGAAAAAATCGATCCTTCGCTATTTGAACGGGCATCACCAAAGAACCCGTTGATAACAGACAATTTTTAGAGAAGCGGGGTGCCCCTTTCTGAAGAGGATCCACAAAACTAATCACATGTTATCGATTGTAAAGGATATAATTATAATTATGGTGGACTTGACAACGACCGGCCTGATACACACATCACTGCCCTTCAGCCCATTGTCAGCGTGGCCAGCCTTGGTTGGTGGCACTATTTGTCGCTTGCGTCCGCTTTGGTGCCAGTACTATCGGATGATGTCTTCTCACTCGACGATGTTGCTGCTTTTTTTTCGTCTTTTGGGGAAGATTTTTTAGAGTAGTCCGTCACATACCAACCGGTACCCTTCAAGTGAAAACTGCTCTGGGAAATAAGCTTCGTCAGCGCACCCGAGCAGTGTTTGCAGGTGGTCAACGGGGGGTCCGAAAATTTCTGAATGGCTTCCTCGATTTTCCCGCACGCAGTGCATTGGTATTCGTAGAGCGGCATGTCGAGACTCCTCTAACGTATTGCAACCATTAATTATTATAGGGTGTTTCGTCGAAATGACTTGACTAATATATGTCGTCTTTCAGGCTTGTCAAGAAAATGGAGACCAAAATCAGGGGATCGATTTTAATCCATCAATGGGGCTATGCCACGTCCCGTAATAGGTCAACACGGCATGCATGCCAGGTGTTTTGACGCTATCGAGAATGGTTCGGGTAATGCGGTGAACGCGGTGCTCTTCAGTGCGTTTTTCCAATTCGGTGGCATTGAAGCTTTGCAGAAAACGACTGAAGCGGACGATATGGACCAATTCGTGGGTGACCACATAGAGGCCGAAGGGGAAGAGGGCGATTTCAGGTTGTGCCTGCAGCACTTCCAGGATCGCATGATCCTGAATACAGACTTTATAAAAATCGTAGCTGCTGGACCCCAGAATGCCGCCGTCCGGCTTGCCCTCATAGCGAATGATCTGGGCAAAGGGGCCATCGACGATTTCGTTTGGGTTGAGATCGGCCAGCGTCTTGATATCGTACTTGGGATGGAGCCACTGGCTGGCTGACATTTTATAGTGGTTGCTGACCAACTCCTCGGCCATGGCAACCGCATTGTTGACAACGACCAATTCGTCCGCCGTGAATGTGGGAAGGCTGGCCTTTTTTTGCATGCAATTCCTGTAGCATACCCCATTTCAAGGATCAATGGCAGATTCATGATGCGGTTCGCCTGGGGATTAA
>NZ_BBCC01000032.1 GCF_001311845.1 Desulfosarcina cetonica JCM 12296
ATAGTTTTTAAGATAATGCTTTTGGCAAGGCCAGAGGGAGGAAGCTGTATAAAACATACCGCGACGACCGATAACGCCGCCCAAAAGCATTATCTTGAATGCTATATCAATTGGTGGCCGTGGCGGCCCTTACCGCCGGCGTTCTTTCCGCCATTTTTTGCAGCAGGCTCGCATTCGTCGCTCGGGTCGACTGCAGCTCGGCCATGGCGGCATCCCGGGATTTTTTCAATTCGGCCACCGCGGCCAGCGTTTCATCCAGTTTGGCTGAGAGATTTTTGTTGGCCAATTCCAGTTCCGATAAGGTCCGGCTTTTTGCGCCCAGTGATGTTTCCAGATTCGCCTTTGCCGCGGCCAGCTTCTCGATTTCCAGATCCGCCGTTTGCAACGCCTGATTCGTGGCATCCAGCTTTGCGGACAAGGTGGTTTTCATCTCGTTTTTTTGCTGGATGATCTTATTCCGCTCCTGGATCACCTGGTCGCGTTCCTGGGCAACCTTGGCCTGCGCTTGGGTGAAATGCTCTTCCTGCGCCACCATCCGGCCATTGAGCGCCGCGAGTTCCTCGGCGCTCGATTGGGTAAGGCGTTGCAGCGCGTTGGTAAGCGTCTCGATCTGTTCGGAACGGTCGGCAATCACCTGGGTATATAGCGCTTTGTTGGCCTCCAGGTCGGCCGTCAGGCGATGAACGGCGGCTTCCAGGTCCTGAATTTTGACTTTGTGCTGACCATTCTCCCTGGCCAGAATATCGTTTTCCCTTTCGAGCAGGGGAAGCCGTTTTTTCATGGCACTGTTTTCGGCCAACAGACGGTTGCCCGTGTCGGATGTGTTCCCGGCGGCGGATGTTGCACATGAACTGCCGAATGCCAATATGCTCGCCCATACCACCATATTGAGAACTAACAGAATCGTCCTTTTTTTGCTCACCATCATTCATACTCCTGAAAAAAACAGCAATTGCCCGACAACGAAGGACCCATGCCTGGAAAAGCATGTCGTTGCCGGATGTCGCGTGAATCAGAACAAAGTAGGCCGGTTACGTCGATTGCCGCCACTTGTTTAACGGTGCCGGCAGTGCCCGGAGGTGCCTTTGGATGAGAATATCTATGCAAAAAAATAGCCATTTCATGCCTGCTGTCAATAAAAAGGCGACCGCGCGTGAAACACGCCGTGGTCAACCACGGAGATGATCTTCCGGGGACGATCGCGCTGGTTCTTGGCGCAGATCGGGTCGACCGGTGTCATTATTTCGGCGCATCGCCTATGGTTAGCCGGTACGTCGACGCTTTTCAGGTCGCAACGGTCGACCCATTTCCGGCTGATTTGCTCCGGCCAAGGGCGGATGTCGGCAATTATCGGTGGCAGGGCATCGATGCCGGTTAGTGGCGTCAATCTTGCAAAACAACAAATCGGTTTGATCGAAAGACGTTCCGTTTTCCGCCTTTGGATATCAGACCGGATCCAAACGTTTCAAACATCCGCTTGGGTGTTGGAGGTTGACCATGAGCCGTGTTATGCGCCGATTTGATTTCATTTTTACCGTTTGTGCGTTTCTTTTGATTGCCCTGATGGTTTTCCTGTCGCCGATGGCGAAACAGTTGTTTTCCGACCCCTGGGAGGATTCCAGGGCCGCTGTTGGCAAGCCCTGTCGGGGGGCGACCCCGCGCAATGGGAACCGGATCCATCTAGCGGGGGAGGTGAATTGCGAGTTGTTCAGGTGCGTCGCGCAGAGCATCCAACGGATCGCTTCAATTCCGTGAGGACGGTCGGCCGCCGGCCGGACCGGCCTCAAACAGACGATCGATCATTTTTTTACTGGCCAGCTTCACGGCCACGCGGGTTGCGGCCAGGATATTGTCACCATAACCGATCGCGCTGCCCAGGCCGATTTGCCGCCGCGAGGCGACGTCCGTACAGATCAGTTGAACACCCACCATGACCGTGTCGCTGCGTTGGACTTTTACTCCGACGATTCGTTCCGAGCCGGTTTCCGCATAGTCATAGATCCTTCCGTAGATCACCTGGACCGCCCCCAATGGCCGGGCCGCCACCACGGCTTCTCCGGCGGACATCAACCCCGAGGCCTGAAGCCAGCGCTCCTGAAGAATGGCATCGATGTTTTCCGGACGGATTTCGACCACGCGGAAACGGTTCGCATGGGTGACGGCGCTCAAGGCCAACTGGTAGACCCCCAGGCCAACGGATTTTTCCACCAGGTGGGGGTAGCGCCCTGCCGTTTCGGACGATAGCCCCAGGGCAAGGGGCAAGACGGCCGTCACCGGTCTGGCGTTGGCCGGATAGACCCCTTGAACGCGGCCGCGTTCATCAGCGGATGTCGGCCGTTTATCGACTTCGGTCGAGGCGCACCCGACCACGACCAGCGCCGCAACGATGATTGCCAGCCATTGACGCACGTGCCAGACGCGTGGGGAGAAAAATGCGGAAACGGTCATCATGATGGCGCCATCGCCTTTTTGACCGCGGCTTTGATCGCCTCGTGAACGGCGATGCCGACGGATGATTCATCGAAGTGGACCTTGTCCTCGCGGATCTTGAACCCCAGGCTTTTCGACCGGGTGACGCCTTCACCGGTGCCCACCGCACTTCTCACCGGGCCTTGCTTGGGTCTCAAAATCAACTCGACCGTGACGCTGACAGTCACCTTGCCTCGGGAGAACGGACCCAGCATGAGGCGGGAGCGTTCCTTTTTGAAGGATCTGACGATCAAGCGCACATCCGTATCGTAGGCCGGGACTTCGTTGCCCTGACGCTCCATGGGCGACGTGGCGGACGTGCCGGCCCAGCTGGCGATCACCAGATCCTGGATCATCCGCCGGGTCTGCGGGTCCGTATCCGCCGGCAGATAGCATCCGGTGGCGAACAACTCTTCATGGACCAGGTTGATCAATCCCACGGCGATGAGGCGGTTTTCCCACGTCGCGTCGTTCACCTGGTTCTCGATCCCCGAAACGATGAAGACCTGCCGTTTCCCGTCGGGGCAGCTCCCATCCCCGTCTGGCTGGCGGGCGGCCGAAAGACGCCCGACAGCCTCCCGGGCCCAGGGGTTGTCCGCTTCACGCTTCAGGATTGCGCGGTACCGGGAAAGGGCCGCGGGGATGTTTCCCTTCTGCTCCAGTTCGCGTCCTTCGTCGTACAGCGTCTTGATCGCCAGGTCCGCCGGCGGCGCGGCCGAGCGCGCCATTTCCGCCTGCACCCGATGGCCCAGTCCGTTCAGCAGCTTGATTGACAGGCGCCGGACGATGGGCTTCACCGCCAGGTAGTCACCGTCACTGTCGGCTGATTGCACCACCACGCCACTGGCCGTACGGACCAGGTGGGCGGAGACCAGCAGCCGGTCGCCCACGGCCAGGTAACTGCCGAAAACAAAGTAGTCGACGCCCAGCAAACGCCCCAGGCGGAGGCGGGTGTCCGCGTCAACCAGCTCGCTGGTGCCGAGTTGAAGCTCGCCCAACAGGGCGTCGATATTCTGGCGCTCCAGAATCGTGAGCGATGGTGCCTCGGCGAGATCCTCGGCCAGGCTCTGGCTGATCCAATCCGGCAGAAACGCGGAATGGGGCAGATTAATGGTGCCATCGGCCAAAAACGGATAGACGGCGATGTGCAGCCTGCCGGCATCTTCAGCGGCCTGGCCGGCGGCGAGCCTGCTTAGACCACAGCACAGCAGCATGACGAGCATAAACGCCCGAAAGGCGTGGCGCCAACGACGGCCCGGAGCCGCCATGTTATTCCAATCGTCGGGGGTTGCTTGCATGGTTTTCAATCGCCGGTGGTGCCTTCTGCAAAAACGACTAGAACCGATACACGGCACCCAGAAAGACGCTGATCAAATCGATGTCCTCCAATTCGTAGGTCTGGCGGACACCGAAACTCAGCTCGAAGGTCTCCGTGGGGTAGTACGCACCCGTGAGACCCACGGTCGTCTGGGAGTCCCGGTCCTCGGGGATGTCGTCGCTATCGAAGTCCGAACGGATGACTTCCAGGTTGATCGCGGCGGCATCACTGAAGAGGGGAACGCCGACATTGAACCCGTAGGTAAGCGTCTTGACCGCATCCAGGTCGTTCAGGTAATCGACAAATTTATCGACAAAGCTGTTGTCGGTATTGATCCAGCTGTCGGGGACGCTGATTTCCGAGATTCGATAATCCACGCCCACACTGACCGTGAGAAAACTGAAGGTTTTCGTGAAAGTCGAGAACCCGCCGGCACCATATCTCAGATTGCCGGAATATTCGATGGCATCGGATGTGAGATAGTAGGCCGATCCGAAGATCTCGATTCCCGCATCCCAGACCATGCTGTCCCAGCGCATGATCGGATACTTGCCCGATACGCTCAGACCTGCAAAATGGGATTCGGAATCGATCTCATCATCCATGGTCGTGTAGCGATAGGGCAAGAGGATACCTAATTCGAAACCGCTGTCGTATTCGTGGTTGTAGCCGAGCAGGATGGATGCCGCCTGGCCGTCTTCGTCGTTTACCTCCAGACTCAGGTACTCCAGAATTCCCTTGAATTCGTCGTTGGTGCTGCCGCTTTCCGCCACCGCCTTGCGGGCCGGTTGCGCCTTGGCGAGCTTGTCGCCAAAGGAGATCCCGAGCATCATGCTGTTTTCGGAGGCACCGGTGCTTTCGCTGAGGCCGGCCGGGAAGATGGCGCTCATGATGGTGTCGAAGTTGGCCAGTGCCCATTCCTCTACTTCATCCCGGTCGAGGCCGTTGGGCGATTGAATGACGAGGTCTCCATCGCGGTTGTAGATCCGGATCGGCTGGCTCAAGACCTCGCTGCCGTCCAGATCCCTATTCAAGTTCAAGTCGCTCCAGGACAGGGTTGACATGGAACCGTATAACTTCGCATCGATGTTCTTGTCTGTCCCCGATCCCTGGATGGCCCAGGCGAGCACGTCAAAAAAGTCATCTGCCGCCAATCCCCTGCCCGGCAAACCCAGCACCACGAGAAATGAAAAAAAAACAAGATACTTGCATGCCTTTGTCATGGAAGCCTCCTCTCCTGTACGGGTTTCTTTCCTTGTCTGAATGCGACGTTCGGGTTGTGATGGCGACGAATGCGCATGCCCCCCGCCGTGCGGGAACACCGGCCGATCAATGCCAGCCAGCGACGGCATGGAGCGGCCGGTAGCTGGATGAATCAAGATCGTAAAACACATATCCACGCCTCGACAGGGGCGTGTTCTTGTTGTGGGTGGGCAAGCAACGGTATAGAATGTAACGATAGCGTTACCAACCTAAATGATCAAGCATGATTTACATGATTTAACGGGGTTCCTGACGGGAAGACCTTTATTGGCGGGACGGCGCGGCCAGGTCCTACTTGACGATTTTCGAAATCGCCTTGAACGCTTCTCCCTGGGCAACCCCGAGCAGCTCGAACAAGGCGGTCTCGACACTGGTGGGAAGGGCGCCGGCGGCTTTCATCTTTTCCAGGCCGATGTTCTTGTTTTCCGGGGTCCGTGAGGATACGGCATCGGCCACCACGTGGGCTTCGTAGCCCATCTCGATGAGGTCCACGGCCGTTTGGTAGACGCAGATATGCGTTTCGATGCCGGCAACCAGGACCTGATGGCGGGCGGCATCCTTGAGTGCGGCGACGAAGTTTTCGTTGCCGCAGGCGCTGAAACTCATTTTGGGGATGGGTTCAAGATCGGGTAAAAGAGTGGCCACCTCATCGATGGTCGGCCCCAGGCCGGCGGGGTTCTGCTCCACCCACAGCACCGGAATGTCCAACACCCGGATGCCGCGTACCAGTTTTTGCAGGTTGTCGAAAAGCCTTGCCTTCGCATGCATCAATTGGGCGAGCTTGCCCTGAATGTCGATGAGCAAAAGGACCGTGGTCGTTGGTTGCAGCATGGTTGTCACCCTTTCTCCTGGGGGGCTGTTAGTATGCCGGGGCGGCCAGCGCATGGCAATGGGATCACCTGGCGGTTTTATGCCTGCCTGTCCACAAACCAATCGATGAGCTGGCGGGCGATGCTGATGCGCGGCGGCACCTGGGGCAGGTCGGTGGCCGTGAACCAGGCGGCTTCCATCAGCTCCACATTGTCGACGGTGATTTCGCCGCCGGCGTAGTCGGCCACGAAGCCCACCATCAGGGAGTTGGGAAAGGGCCAGGGCTGGCTGCCGAAATAGCGGATGTTTTTGACGGCAATGCCCACTTCTTCCCGGATTTCCCGCATCACGCACTGCTCCAGGGTTTCGCCCGGCTCGACGAAGCCGGCCAGAACGCTGTAAAAGGCGCCCCGGAAACGTTTGTTGCGGGCCAACAGGAGCCGGTCGCCCTTGAGCACGGCCACGATCACCGCCGGACTCAGGCGCGGGTAGTTGATCAGGCCGCAGGCCGGGCAATGTTTGGCCCGCTCGTCGGGCTTGTCCACGGTGGGCTGGCCGCATCTTCCGCAGAAGCGATGGGAACGGTCCCAGTCCATGAGATGGTTGGCCCGGCCGGCGATCCAGAACAGCTCATCGCCGATCGTGTTCATCAAGGCCCGCAAATCCATCCAGGCGTAGGGGGCGGGTGGTGTCGTATCGGGTTCCAGTTCGGCGGCATAGCAGGCGCTATCCCCCAGGTAGCCCAGGAAGATCTGCCTTGCCGGAACAATGCCGTCGGCGGCCAGGCGGCGGGCCTCGGGAATGCCGCAGGTGCCGTTGTCACGGCTGACCAGCAGTTTGCTTTTTTCGAAGATGAACCACAACGCCGATTGAGGCCCGTCGGCCGGCGGGCGGAACGCGGGGATAAAATCCATGGCGGAAATCCTGGTCTCTTTTATCTGGTCTTTTTATGGTGATGGGTCGCCAAATGGCCCGATCGACCCTTTCGTGAGTCTTTTTATCACATTTCCGGCCATTCCCCAATGCGCTCTACGGCAAAATCTTGTCTAAAACCAGGACCTGTGAAATAATAAATCAATAAAACATCCCGCCTTGACTGCCCATGCAACGAGGAGGTAACCATGTCCCCAGCGACGCAGCACCGATTCCACCTCAGGCATTTCAAAGCCATCAGCCTGGCCATGTCCCAATATGAAGACCTGTATATGCTCCTGAACCATTTTGTCGAAGGCATGTGCATGACCTTCAAGATCAAAGGGGCCAGCGTCCTGCTCCACGACGAACACGAGGGTCAGTTGTTTCGGGTGGCCAGCTACGGGATCAGCACGGCGTATCTGGACAAGGGCCCCCTGTTCATCGATAAAAAGGACGAGGCCTTCATCGAGGGCCGGCCGGTTTTCATCAATGACATGCATAACGATCCCCGGGTGAAGTACGGCGATGCGGCGCGCAGCGAAGGGATCACCGCCATGCTCTCCTTTCCGATCAAATGCCGCAGCGCGGTCGTGGGGCTGGTTCGCTGTTATCATAGCGTCCCCATCGTCCTGCACGAGGAGGATGTTGACTCCATCGCCGTGCTTTGCCAGCTCCTCGGGCTGGTCATCGAGAACAACGGCTTGAAGCATTTCGTCAGCCATGTCCGCACGGCCATGGCGAGCCTGCCCCTGCGGCTGCGCGAGGGAACCGATTGATGGTGGCGGGGCGCTGTTTTTCCGATACCTCCGATTTCCTCTCAATCCGCGCCGGCGATCACATTCTCCTGGACGGCCGGCGGTTCCTGGTCACCGGTGAAGAGCGCGAGCGCCGTTTCGGTATCGAGGATCCCAAGTTCTGGGTCAAGCGAGCGGTCGAGGAGACGACGGGCGAGCGCAAGATCGTCAAGCTTTCCTTCTTCGAAACGTTCCATACCCGGCTGGGGGAACTGGTGATCCGATGTTATCGCAGCCCGGAGAAGGAAGAACGGATTCTCGATTTGTGCCGGCATCACCCGAGCTTCATGCAGGGGGTCACCTTCCCCGACGAGAAAGGCAACCGTGTGCGCGTCCTGGATATCGTGCGCGGCAAGAACTTTCTGCTTTACCTGGACGATCTGCAGATGCCCCACGAGCACTATTTCAGAACCGAGTTGCCCGGTATCCTGCGGCACCTTTGTGAATGCCTCGAGGCCATCCGTTTCTTGCACACCAACGGATTTCGTCATGGCGACATCCGCAACGACCATGTCATCGTTGAGAAAAACACCGGCCGCTATGTGTGGATCGATTTCGATTACGATTTCGAGGCCCCGGAAAACCCCTTCGGCCTGGATCTGTTCGGGATCGGCAACATCCTGATCTACACCGTGGGCAAGGGATTTCACAATCTCTACATGATCAAGAACGATACCTACACGTACCAGGATCTGATCGAACGGCTGGCACCGGAGGATTTCTCGCTCCTGCATCCGAATCGGCTGGTGAATGTACGCAAGCTCTACCCCTACGTTCCCGTGATGTTGAACAATATCCTGCTGCACTTTTCCGCCGGCACGCCGATCACCTATGCGTCGATCGATGAAATCATCGAAGATCTCAGTGGTTACCTCACTTCCCTGTAAAGGAGGAGGCCCATGCAACAGTCCATACTGGTCGTCATGAACGAAATGCCGCATTCGACGGCGGCGATCGACTTTTTATCCCGCGCGCCGTTTAACGTCGACCGGGTCCGGGTTACCCTGATGCACATTTTGCGAACCCCCACCGGCAGCGAGGAGATGATGGGCAAGAAGTTCATGCTGGCCCAACAGGAGAAAATCGAAGCCGCCATCGCCGCCGCCTGCCAACGGCTCGTCGAGGCCGGCTATCCGGCGGAGAATCTTTGCACCCGCCTGGAGACCCAGACGTACCCGACCGTGACCGACGGCATCATCGCCGAGGTGGAGAAGGGCGAATATGATATGGTGGTGATCAGTCGCAAGCGGATGTCCCGTTCGGAGGAGTTCGTCCTGGGTGACGCCAGCATCGGGGTGATCCGGGCGCTGGACAACACGGCCATCCTCGTGGTCAAATGCTAATCTATTCCACGGCGTTGATTAAGAATGGCAGCCGGCGCAAGCGTTGACTTTCCGCCGGACCGGAGAGCGTGATGGTTGACCGCGAACTGATTCCCAAAATTAAAATGGTCGCTCCGGGGACCCTTTTACGTCGGGCCCTGGATGACATCGTGATGGCCGAATTCGGCGCCCTGTTCGTTTTTCTGGACGATGTCAAGGCCCAGGAAAATATCCTCCAGGGCGGCTTTTATATCGGGACGAGCTTCTCGCCGGAGAAGCTTTACGAGCTGGCCAAGATGGATGGGGCCATCCTTTTGGACGAGGGGGTCAGCCGCATCCTGGCGGCCAACGTCCAGCTGGCGCCCGATCCCACCCTGCCCACCGACGAGACCGGCATGCGCCACCGGGCGGCCGAGCGCACGGCGCGTCAGACCGGCAAGTTCGTGATGACGATTTCCCGGCGCCGGAAGGTGATCACCCTGTATTACCGGGACAGCAAATACCAGCTCCACGACATCAACCACCTGATCACCCGGATCTACCAGACCATCGGCACGGTCGAGCGTTACAAGACCATCCTCGACACAAAGGCCACGCGCATCCAGCGGGATGAATTCCTCGACCAGGTGCAGTTAATCCAGGTGGTCGAGCTGATCGGGGATGCGGTGGTGATCCTCAACCTGTTGGCCGAGATCGCGCCCTATGTGATTGAAACCGGCACCGAGGGCCGCCTGCCGGCCATGCGCCTGAACAGCGTGCGTGATGAGGTCGATGCCTTGCTGCGACTTCTGGCCAAGGACTACTGCCTCCACGCCCAGAGCGACACGGAAGTCGGTCATTTTATCGCGGCATTAGACCCCATGGCGCCGGCAGACGGCGTCAAGATTGCCGCCTTGCTGGGATGGTCCGTTGCGGGGGACGCCGATTTGCACGATATCACGGTGAAGCCCCGCGGATACCGGCTGCTCAAACAGGTCACCAAAATTCCGACGGCCATGATCGAGAACGTTATCGCGCACTTCAAGAACCTGACCCATCTCAGCGCGGCCGATCAGGGTGCCCTGATGACGGTCGAGGGAATCGGCGAGAAGCGCGCCAAATGCATTGTCGATGGCATCCAGCTGATGCGCAACCGCAGTGTTTATCGGTGACCGTCCGGCCGATTCCCATGCAACGGCGTTTCCCCTATCCATTCGACCGGAACAGGACGGACCATGACCGAGCATACACCCCTCCACCAGGCGGACACCTACATTCAGAAGCACTCGGACGCCGACATCAGCCACAGCATCTATCCGGACTGCCTGCAAAAGTATTACCCTGAAGAAATGGAATCGGAGTAAGACCAGTCCTTTACCCCGTCTTTCCCGTCAGGAAGGCGAGCACTTCGCCCATGAGGGTGTTGATGGCCTGGTATTTTCCCGGCGGGGCTGCCAGAATTTCAGTTTCGGATTGGACATACCGGGCGGATTGCAGTTCGTCCCGGCAGTGGGTGACGATGGACCGGGCCGAGGCGGGGGTTGTCTCCAGGTGAAACTGCAGGCCGATCACGGTATTTCCCCGTTGAAAGGCCTGATTGGCGCAGGCTGCGCTGGATGCCAGAAGCTCGGCACCGGCCGGCAGGTCAAAGGTCTCCCCGTGCCAGTGGAACACCTCGCCGCCGGTGGAAAGCGGAACCCCGATGAATCCGGTGAGGCAATGCCCTGGATCGGAAACCAGCCGATTTCCTTGACCGGGTTGGGATAGACCCGGGCCCCCAAGGCACTGGCGATGAGCTGGGCGCCCAGACAGATGCCCAAAACCGCCTTGCCGGCCATGACGGCGTCATGAATGAATTGTTTCTCCGCGACCAGCCAGTCGAATTGATCCGTGTCGTTGACGCTCATGGGCCCGCCCATGACCACCAGAAAATCGATCTCCTCAAGCGCCGGCAGCGTCCACGGTTCGAAGAACCGGGTGGCGGTAACGGTGTATCCCGCTGTCTCGAGCCAGTCTTGGATGCTTCCCAGCCCCTCGAAGGGGACGTGTTGAAAATAGTGTGCCCGCATGGGACGCTCCTTATTTTTGGGTTAAAAAAACGTGGACATCCGCTTCCTTTTACGCTTAGTATTTTGACATAACATCACCAACCCACATCTATTTGATATGCAACCACGGGGGAGCCATGAAAAAGTTTTGGATTGCCCTGATTCTGATCGGCGTCGGGGTCGTGATTGCCTTTCCCCTGTTCAGCCTGACCTATTACACCATGGTGAGAACCTCCACGCCGGCGTTCTGCGCCTCCTGCCACGAGATTCAACCGGCGGTGGCGGCCTGGCGTTCCTCCACCCACGTAAACAACCCCCAGGGCTTTGTGGCCGACTGCATGGACTGCCACCTGCCCGCGCCACACAAAACCTTCGACTTCTTCTTCGCCAAGACCATGCACGGTGCCAAGGACGTGGTCATGCATTTCCTCATCAACGATTACGACCGGCAGCAGAACCGTGAGGCGGCCTATGCGTCTTTCGACAATGCCCAGTGCCAGAAATGCCACCGCAACCTCTTGGCCATGCCGCACCGTCGCGGCGCCATGCTGGCCCATCGCACGGTGCTCTACGCGCGGCCGGGCTATGCGCGCAAGTGTGTGGACTGTCACTATGACCTGGTGCACAACGACAGCGCGACCATCATGTACAAGCAGTACCGTCAGGTGCCTTACCAGGCCAAGGGACTTAAAAACCTCTGAGTCCGTGTCCGTCCGAACGGATTAGCGATAACGGTTTCGTGCCCCCCATGACTTATTGCGATGTCTAACGAAAGGAGCAACCACCATGAGGCGACGCAAAGGGTTCTGCCTGTTCGGCGTACTGCTGACAGGACTGATGATCACCGTCGGCATGTCATCGGCCGTGGCCCAGCAGCCCAACTTTGCCAAGGTCAAGGAGTACCGCATCGAGCGCAGTTTACCTCCCGAGGCGGTGGCCTGTATCGCGTGCCACAAGGCGAGCAATCCCGGCATTTTCGATGACTGGGCGCACAGCCGGCACGCCAGCGCCAACATCACCTGTCTGGACTGCCACCTGGCCCAGCCAGGCGATGCGGACGTAGCCAAGGAACATGAGAAATACTACGGCCGCAGCGATCTGCCTTATGGCGAAGAGCAATACAAGGTGCCCATCGCCGCTGTCGTCACCCCCAAGGATTGTTCCCGTTGCCATCCCGACGAGGTGACCCAATACAGCAAGAGCAAACACGCCAATACCATCGAGATCATCTGGAAGCTCGATCCCTGGCTGAACAAGGGCATGAACTCCGATAACGAGCGCAAGGTCGGCTGCTACCACTGTCATGGCACCGTGATGGCTGTCGACGAAGCCGGCCGGCTCGACCCGATGACCTGGCCCAACGTGGGGGTTGGCCGGCTCAATATGGACGGCAGCAAGGGATCGTGCACCTCCTGCCATACCCGCCATCGCTTCGCCGTGTCCGAGGCGCGCCGTCCGGAGGCCTGCGATTCCTGCCACCTGGGACCGGATCATCCCCAAATCGAGATCTACAACGAATCCAAGCACGGCACGCTTTACCATGCCTTCCAGGATGAGTTCAATTTCAATGCCGCACCCGGAACCTGGACTCCCGGCGCCGACTACCGGGCGCCCACTTGCGCGGCCTGCCACATGAGCGGTTCGGGCAAGGTCATGGGTACCCATGACGTTACCGAGCGCATCTCCTGGGAAACCCAGGCACCGTTGACCATTCGTCCGGCGGACTTCAAGCCCTTCCCGGCGGACAATGACTGGCAGATGGAGCGTGAGAAGATGAAAAACGTCTGCCGCGCCTGCCACGGTGATTCCTGGATCAACGACTTCTACCAAGGATTTGACAAGGCCGTGGATGAGTATAACGAGGTGTACTTCAAGCCGGCAAGGCGACCCTGGACGAACTGTATGCCAAGGGGCTTTTGGATAAGCGCAAGTATTTTGACGAACACCTGGAGTTGGAATTCTACGAGCTCTGGCATCATGAAGGCCGGCGGGCGCGAATGGGAACCATGATGATGGCGCCGGACTACGCCTGGTGGCACGGCTTTTATGAGTGCAAGGCGCGTTTCAACAGTTTCATGGAAGAAGCCGACCACCTGATCGAGAATGGTCAGAAAGCCTACATCTACCCGAACTATCCCAATGCCACGGGCGATACGACCAAACCGCCGAAGATTTTCGGCGCGCAGTAAACCCAACGCATGATCACCGGCCGGCCGCCAGCCCGTTTACGCCTGGCGGCCGGTCCCCATGCCGCCCATGCCAAGCATGCCTGCCATCAAACGCGCCAACACGATTTTCTACTGCCACCACTGATGAATCGTTCTGGTCCCCGATCACTTCTCCGTAAGCTGCAGGTAGTGCACGGCCGCCTTGACCAGCTCGGTGTAATGCTTGAGGTTCAGCTTCTCCTTGATGCGCTCGCGGTACGTTCCGATGGTTTTGATACTGAGCTTCATGCGTTCGGCGATCTCGCGGGTGGAGAGCCCCTGGCCGATGAGCCGGAACACCTCCAACTCGCGGCTGGTGAGGCCGTCCAGGGGAGAGGTATCGGCCGCCGTGTGGGGAGAGACCAAACGCTGGAAGACCTTTTCCTTGACCGCCTCGCTGGCGTAGACCTTTCCCTGGAGTACCTGGTGGATGGCGTCGACCACCACGGCGATGGCTTCCTGTTTCATCAGGTAGCCCCGGGCGCCGGCCAAAAGAGCCCGTTCGGCGTAGAGGGATTCGTCGTACATGGAGAGAACCAGCATGGGCAGGCCCGGGTGGCGGATGTTGATCTCGCCCATCAGATCGATGCCGCTGCTCTCCTTGAGGGAAATGTCCACGATTACCAGGTCGGGCGACAGCCGCTGGATCGCCGAAAGCGCCTTGGCCGGCGTGTCCTCGCTGCCGCAGACGCAAAGGTCGGCGGCCTTGTTGATCAACTCGCTCATCCCCAGGCAGAAGACGGGATGATCGTCGACAATCAGGATTTTCCGTTTAGCTGCGGTCGTCATGCTTACTCGTGTCGGGTTTGTGGGGACGCTGTGGCGGTGTTTTCAGATAGACATGCACGATCGTCCCTGTTTCCGGGTTGCTATTGATTTGAAACGTCGCGCCGATCATATTGGCACGGTAGTGCATGATTTGCAAACCGATTCCGGCCGTATCGGCTTGAGACCCGATTCCCGATCCGTTGTCCATCACCCGCAGGTGAACGTGGCCCCCCTTATGGAGCAGTTGGATGGTGATCAGCGTTGCTTGGGCATGCTTGACGGCGTTTTGCACCGCTTCGCGGGCGATATAGTAGAGATGCGTGGCAACGGTGTTGTCGGTTACCACGACGGTTTCATCGTCCTCGAAGCGACAGACGAGCCCGGCGGTGGCCTGGGTTTGGCGGGCGATATCCGCCAGGGCGACCTGCAGCCCGTGGGAAACCAGGTGGACGGGGCACAGGCCCCGGGCCAGGCTGCGGGTCTTGCCGATGGCGGCGCCCATCAGGTCAACCATTTTTTCGGCCAGGGTCAGGCTGGCGGAGCCGTCTTCGCGCAGGTTCTCGACCATCACCGTGCCCAATCCCTGAATGCCGATCAAATGCGGGCAGAGGTCGTCGTGCAGATCCTGGCCGATGCGCTGGCGCACGCGGTCGCCGATCTCCATCACCTGGAGCTGGAGCTGCTGGGATTTGGTGATGTCGCGCAGGATGATCACGCTGCCGGCCAGGTTGCCATGACGGTCATGATAGGTGGCGCCGCTGATGCTCACATCGACGAGATTCCGGTCGCGTGTATAGCGTCGGGTGGGAATCGATGAGAAGGTTTCACCGGAGAGCACGGCCGCGATCATGCGATTGGTCTCTTTCCAGTTTTCATCCGGGACGAAGTGGTCCATCTTCTTCCCCAGGCATTCTCCCAGCGACCAGCCGAAGACCCGCGTGAAGGCGGCATTGAAATAGGTCACCCGGCCAATCGGGTCATAGACCACAATGGGGTCCGGCGCCGCCTCCATGACCGAGCGATAGCGTGCTTCGCTGTCGCGCAGGGCCTCTTCCACGCGGCGACGATGGTCCATATTTTTTTCCAGGTCGTTGCGATGACGCTCGATTTCGTCGGCAAAGCGGTTGTAATAGGTGGCCAACTGGCCAATCTCATCCCCCGTGCCAGAAGGCATGCGGGAGGAGAAATCGCCGGTGGCCATGCGATCGAAGTGGCCCATCAGGTCCCGCAGCGGTTGGGTGATCGATGCACCGATGCGAAAGGAGATGGGCAAAACCAGGAGGAAGGTCATCACCGCCGTGGCGATGATCAGGTTGCGCACGGTGTGCAGGGGCGCGTAGAATTCGTCCAGGTAACTCGAGGAGGCCACAACCCAGTCATACTCCGGGATGTGGTTGAAGATCACCAGCTTCATCCGGGGATGCGTCTCATCCGGATTCTTCCAGGGGTAGACGATCTTGCCCGATTTGCGCGCGTGCATCTCCCTGAGGTACTGGTCGGGCAGATCACGGGCCTTGAACAGATTGACGCCCTTGAGCTTGGGGTGAATCAGAATCCGTCCGCTGCCGTCGATTACAAAGGAGTAGCCGGTCTTCCCGAAACGCATTTGCAGGACGCTTTTTTCGAAGTCGGCGATTTTGACCAGGCTGTTGAACTCGTCGCGATAGGTGGACGCCGAGACGATCCAATCCCAGGGCGCGAAGTAGGTCATGTAAAGTGCCTTGGGACGGGGCGTGGTTTCGCCAGGGTTCTTCCAGTCGTATTCAATGTAGCCGATCTTGCGGGCAAGCTGCTCCTGGATGAAGGCGAATTCGGATACGTCGGTTTCCAACAGGGCGGGCTGAGGATGTACCTTGACCTTTCCGAGGCTGTCGATACAATAAAGATATCCCGAATTGCCGATGGTCTGGGCGAGCAGCATCCGGGCGGCCATCTGCCGGGCCGCTTCCGGCGTGAGGGTGCCTTCCTGGGACTGGTCATAGAGATAACGGATGATCTCAAGATTTTTTTTCCGCCACGGCGCGCAGGTGGTTTTTAATGGAGACGGCGGCGGCGGTCTTGACCATGTTGAGGATCGCCGTGGTGGTGTTTTGCAGTTCGCTTTCCAGGCCGGCGGTGATCTGGTCGCGCACGACGATGTAAATGAATGAACTGCCGATGGAAATGGAAAGGATCAGCACGATGCTATAGCTGATCAGCAGTTTGTGCCGGATGCGGATTTTGTTCAGCATGGGAGGTCCGTTTTGCCTGCCGGGTGGAAGCGGAGGGCGCCTTGCCAAGCCATCGCCGTTGCGTTGCCCGGCACGCGGAATTTTTCCTGCGATTGGCCTGATCATGGCGCAGGGCGTAACAAAGAATCAAGTCAAAAAACGAACCCCCCGGATGCCGGGCGGTGTCCGGGCCCGATCAACCATCCCCCGGCAGGCGTAAACCTGACGGAAAGGGGATCCTTGTCACAATCCACAGGAGGTTACCATGTCAACCGATCGTATCAGCGGCATCCAATGGCTGGGGCATGACGGTTTTGTATTCACTTCAACCGAGGGGATCGTCGTTTTGATCGATCCTTTTCAGGTGGCGGCGGCCCCCCAGGCCGACCTCATGTTGATCACCCATGTCCACCACGACCACTGCTCGCCGGAGGATATCGCCCGCCTGGTCAAGCCGTCCACGGTGATCGTTACCGAAGCGGAGTCGGCGGAAAAACTCACCTCCCTGTGTGGCGATATCCGCGTGGTGATCCCCGGCGACCGGCTGACCGTGTGCGGCATCCATATCGAAGCGGTCCCGGCCTACAACGTCGACAAGAAGTTCCACCCCAAGGCCAAGAACTGGCTGGGCTTCATCCTCACCATCGACGGCAAGCGCATTTACCATGCCGGAGATACGGACCTGATTCCGGAAATGAAAGGGTTTTCCGTGGACATTGCCCTGTTGCCCGTCTCCGGAACCTATGTCATGACCGCCGAGGAGGCCGTGGCGGCGGCCCGCCTGATCAACCCCAAAACCGTTATTCCGATGCACTATGATACCATCGTGGGCAGCTTGGATGACGCCCGGGAATTTGCCGCGGCGCTGGACGGCAGCATGGAGGTTGCGGTGCTCGAACGTCGTTAGTGTCCATCCACCAATAGGGAAATTTGACGGATTCGTAAAAAGCCCGATATCGGCGTTACGCTTCATCCTCGTCACTGCGGCGTACGCTAAGTACGCCTCATTCCTCGGGATTCGCAAGCCTTGATCTCGGGTTTTTTACGAATCCGTCGGAAATGCGACTTTTTACGCGTCCATCAAATTTGGCCGATATTCGTTTCAGGCGGTCCGTTTGGGGAAACAAAAGATCAGGGGGATGGCCAGCAAAGGCAGGAATGCCACGCCCTGCAACACGGTCTCGACCGAGGTGATATCGGCCAGTTTGCCCACAATTGGCGCTACGGCACCCCCCAAACCATAGGCCAGGCCCATCATCAGGCTGGAGACCATGGAGCGGCCGCCGGGGGCCAGGTCCTGGGCCAGGGTGACGCCCAGGGGCAGGGTGGCCAGGACGAAAAAGCCGGCCGCAGCGATACCCGCATAGACCCACGATCCGGGCAGTGCCAGCATTCCCAGAAGGACCGGCGTCATCAAGAGATGGGCCAACAGGAAGATCGGCCGGCTGCCCACCCGATCCGCCAGGTAGCCGGACAAGAGGCCGCTGATCGTGCCGGCGAGGGTGAACAGGGTGATCATGGCACCTCCTGAAACCAGTGAGTACCCCCGCTTGACCAACAGAACAGGCATGAAGGTCATGAACGACTGACCCACAATGGCCCGCAGAACCATGACCAGCCAAATCAGGAAAATGGCCCGCCAGACCTTGCCGAACTGATTTTTCAACGTTCCGATGAAACCCGTGTCAGCCATGCCTTCGCTTTGCGGGGCGGGGACGATGTGCCAAAGATAAAGCAGCACCAACAGGCCGAATGCCATGGTCGCCGGCATGGCGCCAAGGCCCCACAGGGAGACGATGGTGGTGATGCAGAAGGGGCCCACGGCAAAGGCCAGGGTGCCGCCGGTGTTGAACACCGACATGCTGAAGCTCTTGCGCGTTCCTGCGTAAAGCGGAACCATGCCGGCTACGGAAGGGTGGAAAAGGGACGAACCGATGGATCCCAGGCCGATGAACACCAGCAGCGCCCAGTAATTCCCGCAATGCCGGAAAGGGGGATGAATACCACGGCCATCAACAGCCCCCCGAGGATGATCATTCGCCCCTGGTAGCGGTCGGCCATGTAACCGGCGACCGGTTGGACGATGAAGGCCAGAAACCGGTTGATGCCGGCGATCAGCCCCACCTCGGCGAGGCTGAGGTTGAGTTTGGCCATGAAGGCGGGAAACAGGGGCGTGGTAAAGGAACTGTAAAAATCGCCGGTGAAATGGACCAGCGTCAGGGCGAATAAAATCTTAACACTTGAATGCTGGCGTTCGTTCATGGGGTATGTCGTTTCCCGGATGGGGGCTGGATCGCAATGGAAGCCCTTGCGGATACAGGCGAATGAACGGATCATCGGCACGGTTGCCGGTGGCTCCTGAAAAAAGCGGCATCCTAAGCAAGACCGACGGCAAGGTCAATAGCAATCCCAAGCCTGGCGATAAAAATGAATTTTCCATGGGCTCATCAAAAACTCACCCAATGCTAACCGAATCCTAACAATCGGATTCTAATTTGCACTCACTGAGTTTGTTAGGATTTGTCGTGAAAATGAAGGGTTAATGAAAATCTAACCGAATCCTAACAAGAATCTAACAATTGGCGCGTAGCATCAACAAACGATTCAACGAAGGAGAGAGACCCATGAAGAAGCTGTTTCGCATGATTGCAACCACCGGCGCGGCCCTCGCCCTTTGCGCGACCACGGCCATCGCGGGGAATCTGGTGATCAAGGGCTCGACCACGGTGCTGCCCATTTCCCAGATCGCCGTGGAGGCGTACATGAAAGCCCACCCGGACGTGAACATCTCCCTGTCCGGTGGCGGTTCGAGTAACGGTATCAAAGCCCTCATCGACGGGTCCACCGATATCGCCAACGCCTCCCGCTTCATCAAGGAAAAGGAAGTTGACATGGCCTTGAAAAAGGGCGTCTATCCGGTCCCCTTTGCCGTGGCCTACGACTCGATCATCCCCATCGTGCATCCCAGCAACACCCTGACCAACATCACCCGCGCGCAGCTCAAGGACATCTACATGGGCAAGATTACCAATTATAAAGAGATCGGTGGGCCGGATCTGAAGATCGTCATCTGTTCCCGGGATACCTCCTCCGGTACCTATGAGACCTGGGAAGGCAAGGTCATGCAAAAGGAACGCGTCACCCCGGCCGCCCAGGTCATGGCCTCCAACGGCGCCATTGTCCAGGCTGTGTCGGACAACAAATTCGCCATCGGTTACATCGGCATCGGTTATCTCAACGCCAAGGTCAAGGCCCTCAAGGTTGACGGCGTGGAAGGCACCAAGGAGAGCACCCTCAACGGCACCTTTCCCATCAGCCGCCCCTTGTTCATGTTCACCAATGGCTGGCCCACCGGTGATACGCTGAATTTTGTCAACTACATGCTGAATCCGGCGACGGGTCAAAAGTATGTTGCCGAGGCCGGATACGTGCCACTGTACTAATCGACGGCTCCCGAGCCGCGTGGCGCGTGCTTGGATTCGTCATCACAGTCCGCCGGTGCGATGCCGGCGGACTGTGTGCTTTCCCGATGATCTAACGCCTTTTTTTTAACCCACAGGCAGGAATCCCGATGGCCAACCGCCAGACCACCGAACGTACCATGCGGGGGCTCTTTTTCGTGATTGCCACCGCATCCATCGGCATCCTTTTTCTGATCATGCTTTTTCTTTTCAGAGAGGGGCTGCCCATCTTCAAGACTGTTTCGGTCAAAGACTTCATTTTTGGCAAGTACTGGTATCCCACTTCCGATCCGCCCGATTTCGGCATTTTCTCCCTGATCGTCGCATCCGTTGCGGTAACGGCTGTTTCCGGTGCCATGGCCGTCCCCCTGGGCGTGATGACGGCGATCTACCTTTCCGAAATCGCCATGCCGCGGGTGAGTCAGATCGTCAAACCGGTGGTCGAGCTCCTGGCGGCCCTGCCGTCGGTGGTGATCGGATTTTTCGGCATGGTCTTGGTGGCGCCCTTTCTGCAGCGGGTCTTCGATCTTCCCACCGGCCTGAACCTGTTCAACGCATCGCTGATGCTGGCCTTCATGTCCATTCCGACCATCTGCAGTATTTCCGAGGATGCCATCCATAGCGTGCCGGGTGCCTTGCGTGAAGCCTCGGTGGCCTTGGGCGCCACCCAATTGCAGACCATCGTGCGCGTGGTGGTGCCGGCTTCCCTGTCGGGGATCAGCACGGCCGTCATTCTCGGACTCTCGCGCGCCGTCGGCGAAACCATGGTGGTGCTGATGGTTGCCGGTGGTGCCGCCATGCTGCCCGGCTCCCTATTCGATCCGGTGCGACCCATGCCGGCCAGTATCGCCGCCGAAATGGCCGAGGCACCCATCGGCAGTGAGCACTACTACGCCCTGTTCGCCACCGGTATCGTGCTTTTCTTTTTTACCTTGCTCTTCAATATCGTTGCGGACACCATCGCCCACCGCTATGCCCAGGTGGGAGAGGCTTCTTTATGATGAAATCGCTCCCGGTTTCCGATATGACAGAAAAAAACACGGTCGGCGAGACGATCGCCGCGCCGAAGGTACAGGCCGTATCCATGCCAACCGCCCATGACCGCTTTCCGGGGGTCAGCCCGGCCTACGACAGACGCCGCCGGCTGGTCCAAAACATTTTCTTCGGGCTTTTCCGGGGCGCTGCCGCGATCAACGGGATTGCCCTGTTGGTGATTATCTATTTCATGGTGGCCAATGGCTGGCGCGCCATCAGTTGGGACTTTCTCACCCAACCCCCCATGGACTCCATGACCAAAGGCGGGATCCTGCCCTGTATCGTGGGCACCCTCTGTCTGAGCATCGGGGCCATCGTCGTGGCCCTGCCCATTGGCATCGCCTCGGCCATCTACTTGAAGGAGTATGCCCGGCCGGGCAAGGTGGTGCGGCTGATCCGCCTGGGGATCAACAATCTGGCCGGCGTTCCGTCGGTGGTCTTCGGCCTGTTCGGCCTGGCCTTTTTCGTGGTCATTCTCAAAATGGGCGTGAGCATCGCTGCCGGGGCCCTGACCCTGGGGGCCATGTCCCTGCCGGTGATCATCGGTTCCACCGAAGAGGCCCTGAAATCGGTGCCCGACACCTATCGCGAGGCTTCCCTGGGGCTGGGGGCGACCAAGTGGCAGACCATCTGGCGGGTGGTCCTGCCCTCGGCCATGCCGGGCATCCTCACCGGCGCCATCCTGGGCATCAGCCGGGCCGCCGGTGAAACGGCGCCGATCATGTTTACCGGCGCGGTTTTCTTCACCCCCAAACTGCCGACCTCCATTTTCAACGAAGTCATGGCCCTGCCGTACCACATCTACGTTCTGGCCACCGCCGGAACGGCCATCGAGAAGACGCGCCATCTGCAATATGGCACCGCCATCGTGCTGATCGTCCTGGTGCTGGGGATGAATCTCTTGGCCATCATCTGGCGTGCCCGGTTGCGCAAGAAACTGCAATGACTTATGAATTCAGCGTCAGTGCCGTTGAAACGACTTTTCCTCAATCCTCATTTCGGGTAGGATGCATGTGATGAATCATCCTGAACAACAGGAAGCTCCCATGGACACGGAAATAAAGATGTCTGCCCAGGACCTTGACTTCTACTACGGTGAATTCAAGGCTCTGCACAGTATCAACATGAACTTCAGTCCTTGCCAGGTGACCGCCTTGATCGGTCCCTCGGGTTGTGGCAAGAGCACCTTTCTGCGCTGTCTCAACCGCATGAACGACCTGATTCCGATCAGTCGCGTGGAGGGTCGCATTACCCTGGACGGTGAAAATATCTACGCTTCCGATGTGGATGTGGTGATGCTACGGCGCAAGGTGGGCATGGTTTTTCAAAAACCCAACCCCTTTCCCAAATCCATTTTTGACAACGTGGCCTACGGTTTGTGGGTCAACGGCATCAAGGACAAAGTCTTTGTGCAGGAACGGGTCGAGGAGAGTCTCAAACAAGCCGCTATCTGGGATGAGGTCAAGGATCGGTTGCAGGCATCGGCCCTGGGACTTTCCGGTGGTCAGCAGCAGCGTTTGTGCATTGCCCGCGCCCTGGCGGTCAAACCGGAAGTGGTGCTCATGGATGAGCCGGCCTCGGCACTCGATCCCATTGCCACCCAGAAAATCGAGGAGCTCATTCATCAACTCAAGGAGACCTACACGATCATTATCGTCACCCACAACATGCAGCAGGCTGCGCGAGTTTCCGACGTGACGGCGTTTTTCTACATGGGCAAGCTGATCGAAGCCGGCGAGACCGACTTGATTTTTACCCGACCCAAGAAAAAGCAGACCGAAGATTACATTACCGGCCGTTTCGGTTGATCAACGGAACATTTGCACGCGCTCTTCGGGGCAGCGCGGGAACACCCCTTATTTACAAAAGGATATTCAGGTGGTGAAACATTTTCAAAGAGAACTGGATAAAGTCAAAAAAATGATCCTGACCCTGGGGGCGTTGGTCGAGCAGGGCGTGCATCGCATCAAGACCGCCATCGAAGAACGCGACATGACCTTGGCCAAGGAGATCATTCACAACGACCATCAGGTTGACGAGATGGAAGTGGAAATCGAGGAGGAGTGCCTCAAGATTATTGCGTTGCACCAGCCCGTGGCCGCCGATCTGCGGTTTTTGATTGCCGTGGTCAAGATCAACAACGACCTGGAACGGATTGGCGACCAGGTGGTCAACATCGCCCAGCGGGTGCTTCACATCGCCAAACGACCGGTGGCGCCCTACCAATTTGACTACTCGGTGATGGCTGAAAAAGCCGAGAGCATGTTGCGCATGAGCCTGGATAGCCTGGTGAATCAGGATCTCGACCTGGCCATCAAGGTGCTGCACCTGGACGACGAGGTGGACAAGCTCAAGAACGAGGCCTACGACCGCATCAAGCAGGCCATGGCCGACGGGGCCAGCGAAGATATCGGCTACATGATCAACCTGCTGCTCATCTCGCGGCATATCGAGCGGCTGGCCGACCATGCCACCAATATCGCCGAAGAGGTGATTTACATGATCGAGGGTGAGATCGTCCGTCACGGAAAGTTCGATTGACGGGCTGGCGATCCTTCCAATTACCATTTTGCATACGGACCGTGGTCCCATGAAAAAAGAAAAAATTCTGGTGGTGGACGACGAAGAGGACATCCTCGAACTGGTCCGCTATAATCTGGCCCGTGAGGCTACGCGGTGGCTTGCGCGGCTTCCGGGGAGGAGGCCCTTAAGGCGGCCGAATCCGAAGCAGTGGATCTGATCGTTCTCGACCTGATGTTACCCGGCATCGACGGCCTGGAGGTGGCCCGGCGACTGCGCCAGAACCCCGCCACCAAAGAGACGCCCATCGTCATGCTGACGGCCAAGGGTGAAGAGGCCGATGTGGTCGCCGGACTGGAATTGGGGGCCGACGATTATGTGACCAAACCTTTTTCCCCCCGCATTCTGATCGCACGCATGCGGGCGGTTATCCGCCGGCGCAGCGGAATCGGCGAGAGCGACGGTGAGGTCCTGCAAGTCCGGGAACTCTCCATCCATCCGGGGCGCCGCCATGTAACGGCCAATGGAAAATCGTTGGATCTCACCTATACCGAGTTCCAGGTGCTCTATTTTCTGGCCCGGCGGCCAGGTTGGGTCTTTACCCGTACCCAGATCGTCGACGCGGTTCGCGGTGATGACTATCCGGTGACCGATCGTAGCGTGGATGTCCAAATCGTGGGCTTGAGAAGGAAGCTGGGCCCCTTGGGATGCTATATCGAGACGGTGCGCGGGGTGGGATACCGGTTTATCGAAACCTGAGAGACTTTTCAAACCGCCTCTGAGAAAATATTTGCTTTTCCGCTGCCAGTGGGTTGCGCCATTTTTCCAGGCAAGCCTGCCCTTTGACAACCCTTGATCGATGCCCATGAATATGAAAAAACGTCTCATCTATAAGCTTTTCCCCTCTTATCTGGTGATCACCCTGCTATCCCTTTTTGCGGTCAGCTGGTATGCGCTCAGCTTTACGCGGCAGTTTTACCTGGAGCGTACCCGGGCCGACCTGGAGGTCAGCGGGCGGATGCTGGAGAAGCAGGTGCGTCACCTGCTGGTCCCGCTGGACGCCGCGGCCCTCGACCAACTGTGCAAGGATGTTGCCGGAGAAACGGTTACCCGGGTGACCGTGATCCTGCCCGATGGCCGCGTGGTTGCGGACTCCGACGAATCCCCGGACAACATGGCCAATCACCTGGATCGCGAGGAGATCCGGGATGCCTTCCGGGGAAATGTGGGCATGCGCATCCGTTACAGTGACACCCTGCAGCGCAACATGATGTATGTGGCCATGCCGCTGTATGTCGGTGAGAAACTGGCCGGCGTGCTGCGCACCTCCATTCCGGTGACCGCCATCGACGAGCGTATCGGGTCGATTCGCTTCCGCATCGCCATCGGCGCCCTTTTGGTGGCGCTAATGGCTTCGGTGGTGAGCTGGTATGTGTCCAAACGGATCACCGCGCCGATCGAGCGCATGCGCGAAGGCGCCCGGCATTTTGCCGAGGGCGACTTGGCCCATCGGCTGCTCCTTCCCCAGACGCGGGAGTTTTCCGGCCTGGCCGAAACCATGAACCAGATGGCCGTGCAGCTTCAGCAGCGCCTGGAAGAGATCACCAATCAACGCAGGACCACCGAAGCCGTACTTTCCAGCATGCGCGAAGGCGTTATCGCCACGGATTTGGACCAACGGGTGATCAGCATCAACCCGGCCGCCGCCAGAATGTTCAATGCGTCCATGCCGGCGGTCACCGGCCGTAGCGTTTTGGAGGTGATCCGCAACCACGATTTCCAGACCTTGATGGATCGCTGTCTGGCAACCGGTGAGACGCTGGAGGGCGATATCGTCTACCACCAGAACGGGGAGCGGACCATCAACGTGGTCTTGACGCCGCTCATGGATGTGGCGTCCAAGCGGATCGGCGGGTTGGTGGTGATCAACGATGTGTCCCAATTGCGACGACTGGAAAACATGCGTCGGGATTTTGCCGCCTCGGTGTCCCACGAGATCAAGACGCCCCTGACCGCCATCAAGGGCTTTGTGGAGACCCTGTCTACCGGGACCCTGGAGGATCGCGAGGAGACCCGGCGTTTTCTCGATATCATCGAAAAACATGTCAACCGTCTGGCGGCCATCATCGAAGAACTGATGCAACTGTCGCGGATCGAACGCGACGACGAAATCCAGCAGATCGGCATGGAGCACTGCCGTATTGCCGATGTCCTCAACACGGCCATCCATCTTTGTAAGGAGGCCAGCCAGGAGAAAGGGATCGCGGTCCGCCTTTCGTGCGAGGCGGATTTGAGCGGCTATTTCGATGCCACCCTTTTGGAGCAGGCGGCGGTCAACCTGCTTGACAATGCCATCAAGTACAGCCCCGAAGACAGCGTGATTCTCATTGAGGCGCTAAAGAGCACGGGCGAGATCGAGATCCGCTTCAAAGACCAGGGCATCGGGATCGCCAAAAAGCATCTGTCCCGCCTTTTCGAGCGGTTCTACCGGGTGGACAAGGCGCGCAGCCGCAAGCTCGGGGGAACCGGCCTGGGGCTTGCCATCGTCAAGCACATCGCCCAGGCCCACGGCGGCACGATTACCGTGGAGAGCGAGCTGGAACGGGGCAGCACCTTCACCCTGCACCTTCCCCTAAGTGACGCGACGTGATCCCGATATCTGTCGCAATGACCGATCGACAGGGTCAACTGTTCCCGGTTGTAGAATGGCGGTTTTCAGCCTTGAGCGTGTGTGACGGGCTCACCGCAAAGGGAACGTTGGCCGTCCCCACATGTCCGTTTTCATCCAGCACATAGACAAACAGACGATATTCCCCGGATTGCGCGGGGGCGCTGAGTTCGAGCATGGGCCGCTTCCCGTCGGTGATGTTTTCAAGCACGTCGGGACGCGGTTCATACGATCCGCCCCTGCCGAGCACCGACGGTTCCGTCATCAATTCCCAGACATAGCGCAGGTTGTCATTATCGGGGTCTGCGGCCGCCACCCGGGCGACGAACGCTTCTCCCGGCATGAGCGTGATATCACTATCCGCCGTGGTATCGTTGATGGTCATGGCCGCCACAAAGGGTGCCCGATTGGCCGGCCACAGACCGGACCAGTTGAAGTGCATGGCGTCGACCGTGGGGCAGGCGACGGCAAGCGGGTCGTCACCGGGCAGATTTTCGATGAACATGCTGTACCAGGTGGGGGTGCGCTCCTGTTTCTGGCCCCACAGGAAGACGTAGGAACCGATGCAGCGGTCACGGTTGCTTAAAATATTTTCCCGGTAGCGTTTGATATGATATTCGACCTTTTTTGCACTGGCCGGTTCGATGGGCCGTCCCCAATCGGTCCGCCTGACCTCCCAGTGGCCGTTCACCCCCCATTCGGTGACGATATAGGGGCCTTGGTAGGCGGTTGTATCGATCATGGCACGGACATCGGAAAGGGTGCCGTAGGCATTGATGCCGACGGCGTCCAGGGTCGGGGCGTAGGCGGCGATGTTTTCCAGTGCCTGGCGGCCAGAGGCGATGACACTGATCACCGGATGATGGGGATCCCGGCGTTTGATCAATTGGGCCAGTTCATCGACAAACCGCCAGGCCTCGGGGGTATCGGCGCCCTGCAGATTGATCTCGTTGCCCAGGGCCCACATGAGCAGTGCCGGATGGTTGCGGTGCGCCGCCAGCAGCCGGCTCAGGTCGTCCCGTTTGCGTTGCCGGTAGGCCGGATCCCGGTAATCCGAGGATCGTGGGAAAGCCAGATGCCCACCATGACGGTCATGTCCAGCCCCTGGGCACGATCCAGGATACTGCCGGCTTGCCGTGCGTTCCAGGTGCGGATCGAATTGGCGCCGGCATCGGCGGCCATGGCCAAATGTTTTTGGCCGCCGATGCCTTTGATGTAGTAGGGCTCGCCGGCGCGATAGAGCTGAAACCCGGCTTCCTCGCAGCGGATGGATACGGGAACGGCCGTGGTGCCTGCCGCCGCGATGTCGGCCGGCTGCATTCCGCGTGACGGCAGGAGTCCGGAATCCGACCCGAAACACGGGGCGGCGGCCCGTCCGAAAATGAACAGGGTTAAGGCCAGCGTTACAAAAAGACGTTGTTTTTTAGGGGCAAGGTGCATAAAGATCATCCCTGAACCTCGCGACAATGAGGTCGTCATGGAACCTGTGTTCGTTCCGGTTTACCGATTCACCGAGCTGGGAGCGAACCGCTCTCGGCTTGCTCAAGAGGGTTATCGATCATCGTTCGAAGGACTTGAGGGACGTATCGACGGGTGCTGGCTTGCCGGGCGAGGCTCGGATGCAGGTTGGGTGGAATATTGAGGAGGTTGGATTGAACGATGCCTTTCGGGTCGCGCCGTCAGGTGCGCCCTGCTGCGCGGATTGCGCCCCCATGGCTTCTGGGCGCGATCACCGTTTCGTGATGACGGCAGATCTCTTGCGGATTCAGGATGCAGGCGGGTTTTTCGGAGGATTTTGGCGGTTGTCGGCAAGGCGTGAGGTGCGGCAGGCATGAAAGTATCCAGCGTCGTGATTGCGCTGGCCATCGCCATCCTGGCGGTCAGCATCTGGGGCTTTGCCAACCGTCCGGAGGTCGAACCCCCCTGGCCGGAGCGCATCCAGGGATTTTCGTTTTCACCCTTCCACGAGGGTCAAAGCCCGCTGAAAAAAGTCTATCCCACCGAGAAGCAGATCGATTCCGATCTGGCCCTGTTGGAGGGAAAGACCCACGCCATTCGTACCTACACCATTGAGGACAAGCTGATCCGAATCCCCGAGATGGCCAAGGCGCACAACCTGAACGTGGCCTTCGGCATCTGGTTGGATGACAACAAAGAGCACAACAAGACCGAGATGAAGCGGTTTTTGCAGACCGCCGTCAGGAACAGCAACATCGTTCGGGTGATGGTGGGCAACGAAGTCCTGCTGCGTGAGGAATTGACCGTCGAGGAACTGGCCGTCTACCTGGACCAGGCCCGCAAGGCCCTCAATATCCCCGTGAGTACGGCCGAACCCTGGCATGTCTGGGCCGAGTATCCGGAATTGATCGCGCACGTCGACTACATCGCCGTGCAGATGCTGCCCTATTGGGAGGGTAAACTTGTCGACGACGCCGTCGGTACGTGGTCGACAGGGTCAATCTGCTCAAGTCGCTCTATCCGGATAAACCCATCGTCATTTCCGAGGTGGGCTGGCCGAGCAACGGACGCACCCGGCAGTTGGCCGTGGCCTCGACGGCCAATGAGGCGGTCTTCCTGCGGCGCTTTCTGAAAAAAGCCCAGGAGGAAAAGTACATCTACTATATCATGGAGCCTTCGACCAGCCCTGGAAGCGGGATACCGAAGGCGCCGTGGGCGCCTATTGGGGCGTCTACGACGTGTCGCGCCATGAGAAGTTCCCCTTCACCCAGCCCATCGTGCCGATTGCCAACTGGACCACCCTGGCCGGCCTGTCGGTCTTTATCGCCGTGATCACCTTCGCCATCCTGCTGATCGACAGCCAGACCCTGGGCGACCGGGGCCGCGGCTTTCTGGCCGTGCTGGTTTTCGCCGCCATCTCGGGAGCGGTTTGGGTCATTTATGACTATGTTCAGCAGTACATGACCGTGGGAACGGTGATCGTGGGGCTGGTGATGTTCAGCGGCATGATCGGCGTGATTGTGGTGTTGTTGACCGAGGCGCACGAATGGGCCGAGGCGCGTTGGATCATCCGGCTGCGAAGACCCTTCCAGCCGGTGTCCCTGACCGATGACCGGCTGCCCATGGTTTCCATTCATGTGCCGGCGTACAACGAACCGCCGGAAATGCTCATCGAAACCCTGGACGCACTGGCCGCCCTGGATTATCCTCGCTTCGAGGTGCTCCTGGTGGACAACAATACCCGCGATCCGCGGGTATGGAAGCCCGTGGCCGAGCACTGCCGTCGCCTGGGGCCGCGCTTCCGCTTTTTCCATATCCGGCCCCTGGCCGGCTTCAAGGCCGGGGCGCTGAACTTCGCCCTTTCCCGGACCCACAACGCCGCCGAGATCATCGCCGTGATCGACAGCGATTACGCGGTGACCCCCAACTGGCTGCGGGAGCTGGTGCCCCAATTCAAGGAGCCCAAGATCGGTATCGTCCAGGCCCCCCAGGATTATCGCGATGGGAGCGTGAATGCCTTCAAGGCGATGTGCTACGCCGAATACCGGGGCTTCTTTTTCATCGGCATGGTGACGCGCAACGAGCGCAACGCCATTATTCAGCACGGCACCATGACCCTGATCCGCGCCGCATTGCTCAGGCAGATCGATGGCTGGAGCGAGTGGTCCATCACCGAGGACGCCGAACTGGGCCTGCGGATCTTCGAACAAGGGTATTATGCCGCCTATCTTCCCCGCTCCTACGGGCGCGGGCTGATGCCCGATACCTTCATCGATTACAAGAAGCAGCGCTACCGCTGGGCCTATGGGGCCATGCAGATCCTGCGTCGGCACATGGGCTTTTTGACCGGTAGCGAAAAAAGCCACTTGCGCAACGGGCAACGGTACCACTTCATTGCCGGCTGGCTGCCCTGGCTGGCTGACGGCGCCAATCTTTTTTTCAACATGGCGGCCCTGTTGTGGTCGGTGGCCATGATCATCGATCCCCTGAAGTTCGATCCGCCGCTGGTGATTTTTTCGATTCTGCCGCTTTCCCTGTTCGCCTTCAAGATCGGCAAGATGCTCTACCTCTATCGAACCCGCGTGAAAGCCACCATCGCCCAAACGATCGCGTCTGCCGTGGCGGGCCTGGCCCTTTCCCACACCATTGCCAGGGCGGTCCTGTCGGGCCTTTTGACCGATAACAAGCCGTTTTTCCGGACGCCCAAAATGGCCACCGCCTCGATATTGAAACAATCCATCGCCGCCTCGCTGGAGGAGATCTTCCTCTTGGCCGCCATGCTCAGCGTGGCCACGGTCATTGCCGTGCGACAGCCCATGGATACCCTGGATATGAAACTGTGGGTGATCGTGCTGGTAACCCAGTCGCTGCCTTACGCGGCAACGCTGCTGGTGGCCGTGGTCAGCGGCTTTCCCCGTTTGAAGGGCCGTTTCATGCATTGGCAATCGAAACAGGATCTCGCCTGATCCAACTTTTAACTGAGCATCGATATTGAAATCGCCAAATGACTGGCTATCGTATAAAAAGCTGGCGGAGTCTTTTCCTCCATGGAGCGTCAAAGGACGTGGAACACCCTTAGACACGGCTGCGGGTTCCTACAAAGACCGCCCGGTCTTCCCGCAAGCCATCGGCTTCGCCAGCTTTTTTTTCAACTCATTTCCCCTTTCAGACGGCGTCATCAACAGACCAACACCAACCCGGCGATGGCGGATGTGTCCTCGGCCCCATCCGTGCCGGAGGGCTGACGCGAGAGCATCCCACGGTTTCCATCAATTGAAAAACGTTGATGCCGAATCCGCTCATGGAGGGCCGGGCCACATTCGGGTGACGGCAGGGTTTGCCGTCCTGGACGACATCACAAGTGGGGACATCCGCGCAGAACAGCTCCTTGCAGGAGCCGCCGGCAAAGGCCCGGGCATGCGCGCAGCCCCACTCGACGGCTGCCTTCTCGATGCGGGCGGCGATGTGGTGCAGCTGTCTGAAATGCGCCGGCCGCTGCGAACCGGTCATGGCTTGGATGGGGAGATCGATCTTGAAAAAGATGCCCCAGTGAAAACCGGCCAGCAACGCTCTGAACCATGGCGGGCCGCCGACGTGGGGCGGGCAGCTGGCCGCGCTCCCGAAATTGGGGCACCCGGGGGGGGCGCACAAAGCGGCCAGATGGTCCTCCACCACGATTGACCGGCAGTCGATGGGGATCGCGGTGCTGGCCCCCAGGCTAACGGCCAGACGGACCAGGTCGTCCAGGAGGGCTTGGGTCTCTTCCGGCGGACAATTGGCGGCCTCGCTGCTGGGAACGGGCTTCATGGGCAAATATCCTCACGTCTGCTTATGGGCGGCCTTCAACCCGTCGAGCACTTTTTTAGGTAGCTGCCCCGGGTTTTAAGGATTTTCGACCCGCGGGTGATCTTGCAGAGGCTGATCTTGTGCTCGGCGGCGATTTTGCGCTGGGGCTTGCCGGCATAAAGATCCTTGAGCAACTGCCAGCGCAGGGTGAGGGTGCTGATTTCGCTGGGGGTGAAGATCTCCTGAAACAGCTCTTCCATCTCCCGGTGGTCGGTGGTGCGGGCAAAGATTTCGATGAGTTCGCGGGTTGTGGGGTCCATAGGGTGGATTGCTTGGGCCGAAAGTCCGGATTTCGTTTTCAACCCTGTGACGTTATAAGGAAAAAGGGCTTGCTTTTCGACAGCCCGAACATATAGTCTTTTCCCCTGAGATGCCAAGAAACATAAAGAACTTCCGGAGGAAAGGAAAGGAAAAAAACGGACACAAGCGAGGTGAGATGAAACCTGAATTCCATTCCTTGTACACCCACGGCTTCATCCGTGCGGCGGTCTGCATTCCCCATCTCAAGGTGGCCGATCCGGCTTACAACGTGGCCCGCACCATCGGGCTGGCCCGAAAGGCGTCGGCGATGAAAGCCGCCCTGGCGCTTTTTCCCGAATTGGGGCTCTCGGCCTACTCCAACGAGGATCTCTTTCATCAGGATGCCCTGTTGGCGGCCGTTCGCGATGCGATCCGCCATTTTTTGATGGAAAGTCGGCAACTGACCCCGGTGCTGGTTGTCGGCGCGCCGCTGCGCTGTGAAGGCCGCTTGTTCAACTGTGCCCTGGTGATTTACCGGGGCCGGCTGTTGGGCGTCGTGCCCAAGACGTATATTCCCAATTACCGGGAGTTCTACGAGAAGCGTCAGTTCGCCTCGGCCCGCGATGCCGTCGCCACGGAGATTTCCCTTTTGGGGCGGACGGTGCCTTTTGGTAACGATCTGATTTTCGCGGCGTCGACACTTCCGGATTTCATCCTGCACGCCGAAATCTGCGAGGACGTCTGGACGCCCATCCCGCCCAGCACCTACGCGGCCATGGCCGGAGCGACGGTTTTGCTCAACCTGTCGGCCAGCAACATCATCATCGGCAAGGCCGACTACCGCCGCAAGCTCTGCGCGGTGCGCTCGGGCAGCTGCATCGCCGCCTACCTCTATTCGGCGGCCGGCCAGGGGGAGTCGACCACCGATCTGGCCTGGGACGGCCATGCGCTGATTTTCGAAAACGATGAATGCCTGGCCGAGTCGGACCGTTTCGCGGCCGAAGAACAGATCATCAGCGCCGACATCGACCTGCAGCGCATCGTCCAGGAACGCATGCGCATGACCAGTTTCCATGATGCGGCCGGTGATCATCGGGAGCGGGTCGGCCGCCTGCGCCGGGTCGATTTTGAATTTGAGGTGCCGGCCGGCCCCGTTCCCCTGGCGCGCCAGATCGAACGCTTTCCCTTTGTTCCGGCGGACGCGGCCCTGTTGGACGAGCGCTGCTACGAGGCCTACAACATTCAGGTGCACGGCCTGGCCAAGCGGCTGGCCAGTTCGGGAATTCGCAAACTGGTCATCGGCGTCTCGGGTGGCCTGGATTCCACCCAGCGCTCATCGTGGCGGCCAAGACCATGGATCGCCTGGGGTTGCCGCGCACCCAGATTCTCGGCTTTACCATGCCGGGGTTCGCCACCAGCGACCGGACCCACAAAAACGCCCTCGGCCTCATGCAGGCCCTTGGGGTCACCGCCGGCGAGATCGACATTCGCCCCACCAGCCTGCAGATGCTCAAGAATATCGGCCATCCGTATACCGACGGACAGCCGCTGTATGACATCACCTTCGAGAACGTGCAGGCCGGCGACCGCACCTCGCACCTCTTTCGGCTGGCCAACCACCATGACGCCCTGGTGCTGGGCACGGGAGACCTGAGCGAGCTGGCCCTGGGCTGGTCGACCTATGGCGTTGGGGATCACATGTCCCACTACAATGTCAATGCTTCGGTGCCCAAGACGCTGATCCAGCACTTGATCCGCTGGGTGATCCAGACCCGCCAGTTCGATGGGCCCACCGGCGCGATCCTGCAATCCATCGTGGATACCGAGATTTCCCCAGAGCTGATCCCCGGCGACGGCGCGGACGCGGACAAGCCCGCCCAGCGCACCGAGGAGAAGATCGGTCCCTACGCCCTGCAGGATTTCAATCTTTTCTACACCAGCCGTTTCGGCTTCCGGCCGAGCAAGATCGCCTTTCTGGCCCTTTGCGCCTGGGGCGATGTCCACCGTGGCCGCTGGCCCCAGTCGATGCCGCCGGAAAAACGCACGGCCTACGACCTGCCGGTCATCAAGCGTTGGCTGGCGCTTTTCCTGCACCGTTTTTTCACCATCAGCCAATTCAAGCGTACCTGCGTTCCCAACAGCCCCAAGGTCGGTTCGGGCGGATCGTTGTCGCCGCGCGGTGACTGGCGGGCGCCTAGCGATGCGGCGGCCACGGTTTGGCTGGACGAATTGAAGGCCAACGTGCCGGACGCCTAAACCGGTTCGGTTCAAAACGATGCGAATGACCAGGTGCCGCTGAACGGCGGCACCCGGCATTTGCTTGTCTCGATTTCGACTACGGTGTCAGGCGCCCGGCCCGACGTGCAGAACGCGCATCATTTCGTGGTCTTCGTGGGAGAGGATGTGGCAGTGCCAGACGTATCGGCCGGGTTTGTCAAAGGTTGCCTTGATCCGGGTCACCTGTCCAGGCAAGGCGGTCACCATGTCTTTGGGGCAGTTCTCGACATACCCTTGCCCGGGGTCGACCGCTAGCTCGCCGATTTGGATATTCTCCAATCGAAATCCCACCCCGATATCGCCGTTGTGTTGAACCACGGGTTGATCGATCACATCGGCAGTATATTCATAACGATCCAACACCTGAAAGTTGACCAGGTGCAAGTGGACCGGATGGGCGTCTCCCGTGGCATTGTAGATTTCCCAGATTTCGGTTGAATTCAGCGCCGGGTTCTCGGTGGTGGGTTCATGCCAGGCTACCGATCCATTGATCTGCAGGCCTTTCAGTGGTCCCATGGTGTGATAAACGGGGTTGCCCAGATAGTCCGTGGCCGGCTCGGCCGTTCCCAACAGCGGCTGCAATCGGCCGAATTCATCCATGCCTTCGAAAAGGGCGACTTTGCGCGTTCGGTCCACGGTGTTGCCATTGCCGCCATAGTGGCTGATCGCCAATGGATCGAATTCATCCGGCACGCCCGCATTAAGCGGCTTGACCACGTCGAACGCCATGATGCGGTCGGTCTGGCGACCGGGAAAAAAATCCTCCGGTTCCAGTGCATCGCCATAATCACCGCCAAAGGGAGCGTCGCCGCCGATGTTTTCCATAATGACCCGACTGCCTGCCGGCACCGTGGAAAAATCAAACACGATATCATATCGGCTGCCCGGTTCGAACACCAGGGTGTCGGTCGGTGTTGCCGCTGCCGCCAGGCCCTGGTCGCTGCCGATCACATAAAAAGGCAGGGGGCCGCTGGCACCTTCGAGGGTTGTGGCGGTCGGCGCGGCGGCCACGCGAAAACGTACCACCATGAACCGGCTGTCCGTGCCGTTGAGCAGGCGCAGGCGGTAGTTGCGGGGTTCCACATTTTCTTTGGGCCAGATTTTGCCGTTGACGACCATGTGATCGCCGAAAAATTCGGCCAATGCCGTCGGCCCGCCACCGGGGAAAAGATCTTCAGGCAGGTTGACGCCCTGCTCCGTAATGAATTCGCCATAAAAGGGATCTCCTGGAAAGGCCGGATAGAAAAGTGCCCCCTGGTCGGTGAACATCCGGTCCTGAACCGCATAGGCCAATTCGTACGGAAACGCCGGTAGCCCCAGCGGGTTTCCCGGCATGCCGGTATCCATGTCGTCCCGAATGAAGTAGAAGCCGGCCAGACCGGCGTAAACGTTCAGCCGGGTGAGACCCAGCGCATGGTCGTGGTACCAGAGATTGCCCGCCGGAACCTCGTTGTTGTAGCGGAAGGTGTTGGTGAAACCGCCTTCCACGAAATCCCACTGGGGGCCCTTGACCCTTCCATCGGGGCTGTAAAAGAATTCGGGATTCCCGTCGAATTGAAAATCGCTGTTGCCGCCGTGAAGGTGCGTGATGATGGGAACGCCGTCTTTTGCGATGCTGAATTGCCGGTAGTCGATGCCGTTGCGCGAACTCATGCCAGATAGCGCGTAGCACCAATGCAGGCTGGTATCAACGGGAAGCAAATGCTTTTTCCCCTGGAGTTCGTTGGCCCAACGGACCACCGTTTCGGCATTTCCACCCAATGACGGGTTCATGACCTGAATGGTTTGGCCCGGCCAGGAGATGGTCTCTTTGCCATATCCCCAAATCCGGGTTTGCAGTTTTTTCCCATTCTTTGGGTTGATCAGCCCGGTTTCCTGAACCGCTTCCTTCAACCGAAGCGAAAAATTCGGCTTTTGGACAGGGCCGCCGTTTTCATTGAGGTCCCTGAACAAAAAGCCTGGGTCGAGCGCATTGGGCGCCAGTTCCACAAACTTGGGCTGGGCCGCCGGATCACTTAGACCGGGAATGAATGCTTGTGCCTGGGCTGCCGGAATAAACCGCCAGGGCAGAGCCATCCCGGCACCGGCAAGAAGGCCGGCCTTCAAAACCTGCCGCCTCGTCAACGATGGGTCGATGATTCTGTTTTTTTCTCTTTCATGGCTGCTCTCCTTCCGTTGCTTGATGTCTGATCGGGGGGCGGACACTTGGTTAGAAAGTTACAATAAATGCGCCAAGGGTATAATTATTTGATATTAAAAAGGATTGCGTTTCTGTGGGGCTGGGAGGCAAGGCTGCCTGACGGAATGGGTGTCCGGATTAATGCAAATTGAATGTGTGGCTTCGAATATTTATAAATCTTTCAGTTGGCTGTTGGCGATTAGCGCATTTTGAAGCATGTCAAAATGGTATGAATCCCCAACGCAACGGTTTTTCGAACTGCATTTTTCGCCGGGTGATCGGGAATGTCTTGAATGCTTGAAGTGATGCGGGGTTCACCCGCGGTGTGCTGCCTCGATGATGGACAGCGGGGCGAAACCGTTGTGGGGTTGCGGGGCGGTGGTCGGAGAGAAGGCCAGACCGGTGGGCGGTGCAACCGCCCACCGGTCGGGGATTTTTACTGCTCAACCATTACACATTTTAGCACGGATCGAATCGTTTAAGCTAATCCTCAACGCTGACACCATTCATGGCCAGGCCGCGTTCGGGTCTGGAAAAGGTGTGGCAATTGCTACAGTCGAACTTCTTGTCCGTGACGTGCTTCTCATGGATCACGGAAAAGCGCTTGTTTTCCTTGGTGCCGTGGCACTGGCTGCATACGCTTGAGCGGTCGGCCTTGAGGCCGTAGCCCAGTTCACCCTGCAGATCCATGCGATCGATACTGCCGTGACAATCCGTGCATGACAGGGCCTTTGTTGCCGGGCTGACACCGTGGTTGAGCAACTGGTAGGTGTCGGTGAGCACCCACTCGTAAGGCGTGTCTGCCGGGTACCCCATATTGACGAGCCCTTCCTCGATGGCCGTTGCGACGTTGCCGCTGGCCTTCAGGTACTCGAAGGTATCCAGGGCGATCAAACGGTTGTCGGCCACGGTTTTGGGCTGCATGGCGGTCTTGTATTTAAATGGATAGAGCTTTCCGCCGGTCACGTCGCCAAGGGGCGTCGAGGTCGGCCAGGTATCGGCATCCGCGTTGTATGTCCGGCCAGCATCGTCGCCTAATAGGGTATTGTCGCTTTGGCGGTTCCAGAATCGATACGTGGGGGTCAGGTCGGCCAGTTTCTCCGTCAACGGATGGCCGGGCAGGGCAGATGCATCCGCCACGCTGCCGTCGTGATGGTAGCGCCAGTCACGGTAGGTTTCCGTGGCCACTTTGGCATACACCGGCACGTGGCAGGTCTGACAGGCCACCCGGGCCACATGGTCGTTGATTTTGGCGATGTCATGCCCCTCCCGGCCGCTTTTATCGGCGTGGCAGGTGAGGCAGCTCACCTCCGATCCGCGTGAGGGATCGTCCGTCGGCCGCAAATCCGATCCCTTGCCGATCACCTTGTGCTGGTTGAAGACGTGGCAGGACTGGCAGGCCAGGTTGGCACCGGCGCTGTTCATGTGAACATCGAAATTGGCATCGGTGTTGGTGATCGTCGCCAGGGAGAGGTCACCGCGTTTGACCGCGTCGCCGCCGCCGGCCTTGGCATGACAGGAGAGGCAGTTGGCCCGGTTGGGGCGCTGGACATTTTGCACCAGGCTGTCGTCCGGCTGCGCCACGCCCATGCTGCCGTCCGGCAGACGGGTGCGCTGGCTGGCATAGTTGTCATTATGGCACACCAGGCAATCGACGTTTTGCCCATCGGTTGCCGCCTCGTCCGGCCGCTGGCCGCGACCCACATGGCAGGTTCCGCAAACCGGCCAGTCACCCGCGATGTTGATGCAGTAGCTGTTGACCGCGTTGGTCAATTTGCCCTGGCGCACGCTCGTCTGGTTGACCATGTCCGGGGTTTCACCCATCCATTGATAATGGGTGGTCTGCATCATCTCCTGGGCCTGTTCGGCGTGGCACGAAAGGCAGTTGCCCGGATAGGCCGCATAGGTCAGGTTGGCATGGGGATCGTCCGCGTTGCTTGAACCCCCATCCCCGCCCGTATCCGTGGACCGGCCGGGCCGCCCCGAATTCACACGGCCATCGCGCCAGGCGGGAACCGCCCAGGTGTTGGTCGCCATCAGACACAGGCTGACCAGGATTGAGAGCACGACGGCGCTTTTTCTTTTTCTGACGTTTCCTACCATTAGATCATCTCCCAAAGTAAATTCGCGTCAACACCGCCATTTTTTAACGCTGGCGGCCCGATACCGTTGCCTTCCTATCGGCAGGGGTATATCTATACTTTATTTCTTCTATACAAAATAAGTACCATATAAATACCCGTTTCTTCCAAAGGGCGCCACTTGAAGGCGGATTGCGCTCTAACTGCTTGTTGGCAAAGGGTAATGAAATTTTTCGGAGGGGTGGGGAGCGGTGATGGGGACGGTCACTGGGGGCGCGTGCCTTGATCGGGGTATGCGAAAGTTCAATTCGTGCACACCAAAAGTGCAAGAATTTGTGAACCGTTTTCATTCATGTTATAGCAGGCGAAACGCCGATTGGCGTCATTGCCCCATCCCAAACCACAAATTTGGATAAGCCAAACGATGGATCTTGAACGCCAGCCTGAAATCACCTACCGGATCAACGACGTCGCCCAACGGGTGGGATTGTCGCACAAGCGCATCCGCGAATACGAAGAAAACGGGCTCATCCGCCCCATCCGGGAGCCGAGGACCAACAACCGTCGCTACACGGAGGCCGATATCCGCCAGATCCAGCGGGTCAAGGCGTTGATCCATGAGCATGGGTTTACCATTGCCTGCCTGAAATATTTTCTCTCGGCAGCACCTTGTTGGATTATTTTCGATTGCAAGCAAAAGGCCGCCTGCCCGACCTATGGCAACGCCCACCAGCCCTGTTACGTGGTGGTTGCCCAAGCCGCGCTGCGGGACGGGGTGAAAAGATGCCGGCAATGCCCCATCTATCTGAACCGGGATCAACGCATGACCGCTCTTTTGGAAAAACCGTGACGCGTATCCGTTTTTGACATCGAGAAAAACGACCGGAATGCCGATATTCATCTAACCGTTTCAGTGGCGCAAACAGAAGAAGGCGGGAACAAAATAGGAACCCTTCGGAGCAAGCCTTGCCATGGAAAGCCGCATAGTTGTTGTTGACGATGAAGTCGATTTTCTGGACAGCGTCCGCCGGGGGTTGATTACTTCCGGATACAAGAATATCAGCCTGGAGCCGGACCCGGTGATGATTGTCCAGGCCCTTGAAGCCGGGGCGGAGTACGATGTGGCCCTGATCGATATCACCATGCCGCACATGTCCGGCATCGACCTGCTCGAACACTTCAAGGAACAGAGCCCGCAGACGGAGTGCATCATGGTCACCGCCATCGACGAAGCCCGGGTGGCGGTGGAGTGCCTGCGCAAGGGCGCCTACGACTATCTGGTCAAGCCCATTTCAAAAGAGGATCTGGTGCTTTCGTTGTCGCGGGCCCTGGAGCGCAAGCGGCTGGTGGATATTCTGGACATGAGCAAACGCACGGAAGTGCCGAGCCTCAAACGGCCGGCGGCCTTTTCCGAGATTGTCACCGGCGACACGGCCATGTTTAGAATCCTCAAGGAGGCGGAGTTGCACGCCCTGAGCAACGTGCCGATTCTGATCAGCGGTGAAACCGGAACGGGCAAGGAACTGCTCGCCCGGGCCGTTCATCGGGCCAGCACCCGCAGCGAAAAGGTCTATACCCCCGTCAATATGGATGCCCTGGACAGCAACCTTTTCACCGCCGAGTTTTTCGGCCATGTCAAGGGGGCGTTTACCGGAGCCCAGGCCAACCGTGCCGGCTATCTGGAAGAGACCCATCGCGGAACGCTTTTTCTGGACGAGATCGGCAACCTATCCGTCGAACTGCAAGGCAAATTGCTGCGCGTTCTCCAGGAGGGGGAGTTTATCAAGATTGGTTCCAGTCGGCCGCAGCAGGTGGACGTGCGCTTTATTGCCGCCACCAATGCCGACCTTGAGAAATTGATCGCCCAGAAGCGTTTCCGCAAGGACCTGTTTTACCGCCTGCGGGGCGGGTGGCTGCATCTGCCCCCGTTGCGTGAGCGCCGGGATGACATTCCCCTTTTGGCCGATCACTTTATGCGGTCGTTCGCGCCGCAGGCCAAATCAACGTCCCTAACCCCCGACGCCCTTGCGTTGTTCCTCAACTATGCCTGGCCGGGCAATATCCGTGAACTGAAATCGGTGATCCAGTCAGCCCTCAACCTTAGCCAGGGGGAGCCCCTTGCACCCGTTCATCTGCCGGCCCATCTGATCCAGAAAAGCTCGCCACGCAAACCCGCGATCGCCGACAATGGCCCTTTGGCGCTGAGCGAGGTCGAGAAACGACATATCCTGGCGGTTTACCATCAGGCGGATCAAAACAAATCCGAGACCGCCCGCCTGTTGGAAATCAGCCTCAGCACCCTTCGGCGAAAGCTGGAAAGTTACGGCGTCGACTAAGGCTGGCGGAAATAAATAATTCCCCCAGATCGCGCCGGATTTGGGTTCGTCTACAAGGCGCCGCCACCGGTGCATATCGGGAATATGTGCCGGTGGCGGCAACGCGGTAGACGAGCACAAAGACAAGCAGGACGGTGGAATTATTTCTTTCCGCCAGCCTAACTGTGACGGATTCGGAAAAAGCCCGATATCGGCGTTACGTGCATCCTTTTTCTTTGCAACTGGGGACCGAACCTTCCTGGAAATGGTTGATGATGGTCGTCAGGGATCGTTTCTGTTGGTCGTCCAGCCCGAGGAAGCGCAGCCCCCGTAGTCGAATCGTTCCTCCACTGAAGGTTCTGTTTTCCGCCAAGGTGAGAATGTCATAAACGGTTTTACACTTCATCCGGGGGAGATAGAGCTGCGTGGGAAGCATCGCGATGAGATCGATCATCTCTGTCCTGAAAGGTGCGTTGGCTTCGGGTACGTACTCCAACTTCAGCCCGCCCATACTGATGTCCTTGACGGAAAACTTCTTGCGACCGGCGACCACAACGGTTTTTACCGCTTCCCAGCGGCTGGCGTAGCGTTTGTCTTTTCGTCGTTCCTTGCGCATGCGGATCCTCTTTCGGCCATGAAGATGGACGCGCCATCGGGTTTTCTCGATTTCGATGGTTCGGATAGGGCTCGGGCAACTGTCCGACAAGGTTCCGTGGGTGGTGGCCAAATTGGTCTGGGGAACCAACGAAATAGGTAAGGTTCGTTGCTAGTGAAAAAGCAAATGTCGTGCCTATGACGCATTATTTTTTTATGATTTCAATGGGATGAATTGTGCCCGCATTGGGCTGAGGCATCAACTAAAATATAGCCGATCCCGCCAAAAGGCCATCGCGGACGCTTGGACTCCTTGCCATGACCGATATGCATGGGACGGCCACCTGTACCGTTATCGGGTATGTCAAAACCGGTCGATTGTTTTTAACTTGTTGAATAGAAGGGGTATTTATTTCTGGCTGTGTCATTTTGAAATAGCCCCGGGAGCAACGCCCGCCTTCCCCTGCTTTCCCGCCTGAATTTTGACGGTTTTATAATTATCCATAATTAAAGTGTTTATTCTCTTTCTTGGCGCCGGCCCGGCGCTGGCACACTCCTTGAGTTACCAAACGGTAATAATTCCATTGGCAAGGCGTGATTTTTTACCGCCTTGCGGTTCAAACGCTTCACACCAACTCAGACTACCAAGGGATCATTCGGCGTTACCGGCAACCTGGAGTCTCACCGAACGACCGATTCCCTGAGTAACCAAAGGAGGCTTCCATGGGCGAAATCAACAAGCAACAACCGGGTATGCGGGCAAGGTTGAGTCGTTACGGGTTGCTCGCATTTGTTTTGTGTGTCGGCTTGGCACTAGGCACGACCGCCGGTGCGGCGAACCTGCAGGGGCTGAACGTGATCGGCGTTGCCGCGGACGGCACCGAAACCCCCGTTACCGATTATCGCTGGCTGGTGGAGAAGGACCTTACCTACCATGTCGGCTTCAATGGTTCGGGAAACCCGGCGAGTGTCCCCGGCAGCCCCGGATTCGATCCCAACTGGGAAAACACCCTATCGGTCAGCTTTTACCGGACCTATATGCCCTTGGAAGGCAAGGGGTGCGTGAACATGCCGGCCGCGGCGGCCTGTGCGGACGTACCGGCTGCGGGGCCGGCGCTGGATCCCAACCAGTACTACTTCGTCTCCGTTCTGCCCCGGTCGGGCTATACCATTGGCGGCGTGGGGTTCAAAACGGACGCTAGCGGCGCCATCCCGGCGACAACCGTCTATGTCCACCGGACACCGCTGCCCACGGCCCAGATTTCGGTGTTCGTCTTTCCCGACACCCATCCGGTCAACGGTGCCCCGGACACGCCCTCCGAAGACCCGGCCGAGAACGGAATCGATATGAGCGGCTTTAAGATCATCCTCGAGGATGGGGGCGGTCGTTATGGCGCGGCCGCCGGGACGATGTCCACCGACGTTTACGGTAATCCCCTGGGGACGACCTACACCCAGGACACCAACGGCAACATGATTGTCGACCAGATCGGGCAGGGTATCGTCACCGGCCCCGACGGCTGGGCGCACATCTACAACCTGGCCCAGGGCAAATACGGCATCCAGGCCGTTCCGCCGGATGGATCGGGATGGGTTCAGACATCGACCATCGAGGGTACCAAGATCATCGATGCCTGGGTCAAGCCCAACGAGCCGGCGTTCTTCGCCGAGTTCGGGCCCCCGGGACCGCATGTCTTCATCGGCTTCGTCAAGGAGGATACCACCACCCCGGGCGGGGACGCGACCCTTTCGGGCCAGGTGGTGAACCTGCACATGTCGCGGCCGCCGGATTACGCCTTTTACAACGGCGCGCCCTTCGGCCACACCACGCCCTGGGTGGGGCTCAACGACGGCACGGGTGAGCTGATCTATGCGGCCCCCACCATTGATGGAAATTTCGAGATTCCGGGCCTCCCCGACGGTAACTACCAACTCGTGGTCTGGGACTCGGCCCTCGACCTGATCATCTCGACCACGGCGATCAACATTGCCGGCGGTCAATGCGACACGCCCAGCGGATCGTGCAACCTGGGCGAGGTGCCGGTCTTCCAGTGGTTCCACCGTCAGGAACACTTTGTCTTCAACGATGATGGTGGAATTTTCGGCCCCGACTCCCCCCAGGCCGCCAATGGTGTCTGGGACGAGGGCGAGAGCCCGCTGCCGGATGTGCCGCTGAACCTGCGCTGGCGCGACGGCTCGATCTACCAGACCAATGTCACCGACTTCGAGGGCGCCTTCGCCTTCGACGAGGTCTTCCCCTTCTTCTCATGGCTGGTGGCCGAAACCGGCTTCACGCGGCTCCAGGCGACCGGTGTGACCGTCACCGTGGACAACGGCGGTCCCATTGACCCGGCCGATCCCTGGTCCTTCGGCGGCCAGCTCAATCCCCAGGATCAGACCAATCCGGCCTTCGGTCCGGGAAGTGAATACACGAAGTATCGTTCCGAAACCGGACCGGTCCTGCTTGAGGCCTTCCAGGGTTTCATCGGCCAGACCAACGTCTTCCAGTGGGGCAAGCGCCACTACCCCGATGGTGAGAATGGCGGCATCACCGGCATCGTCTTTTACGATGTGACCCGGGACGTCAACAATCCCGAACTGTCCGCCGGCCAAGTCTGGGAGCCGGGTATCCCCGGCGTAACGGTCAACCTTTACGCCGCCGACGGCACCACCCTGATCAATTCGACCACCACCGACAGCTGGGACGCCGCGATTCCCACCGACTGCAAGTACGGCGACGAGACCGGGCCCTTCATCTTCTCACCGGATGGCGTGAATACCTATCCCAGGGATTGCTACGACGGCTTGCGCAACTTCAACCAGGTGCGTCCCGGCGTGTTTGACGGCGGCTATGCCTTTAGTGCGTACTACCCCGGTGGCATCACCGTCGACCCCGATGGCACCATCATCCCCAATGTGGCTGGCGAGACGCCGGTAACGCTGGTTCCCGGCGATTACGTGGTCGAGGTCATTCCGCCCATGGGCTACGAAATCACCAAGTGGGAAGACAAAAACGTCGATTTCGGCGATCGTTATCAACCACCGACGCCGGCCCTTCTGCCGCCGGCGTGTGTCGGTACGGCCACCCCGGTGCCCCAGTATCTGACCCTCTACCCGGACGATCAGGTCGAGGTGGTGGGCTGGACCCCGGGAATGACCGCCCCCCTGTGCGACAAGAAACAGGTCACCCTCTCCGCCGGTGCCAATGCGGCGGCGGATTTCTTCCTCTTCACCGAGGTGCCCATCGCGGCCCACGGTGTCGGATTCATTCTCGACGATACCCAAAACGAGTTCGACCCCAACGCGCCCAACTTCGGCGAGAAGTACGCGCCGCCCTTCATGCCGGTCTCCATCCGCGACTGGACGGGCCGGGAGATCGGACGCACCTATTCCGACCAGTACGGTCTGTACAACTTCCTGGTGCCGTCGACGGCAACCAAGAACGTCCCGTCGCCCAGCGGCGTATCGCCCAACATGCTGACCGCCTGCATGAACGACGCCACCCTGCCGGATGGCACCCTGGATCCGCAGCACAACCCGATCTACAGTCAGTTCTGCTACACCCTGCAGTATATGCCGGGCGTCTATACCTACCTCGATACGCCGGTGATCCCGGTGGGCGCCTTTGCCGGCCCGGATCGCAACCCGGTGGACTGCGAATTTCCCGACGCGACGCCGCGCATCGCCAGCGTCACCGTAGGGACCAACGGCGTCGGCGGTGGACCCTACATCCCGCTGCAGAACAACGGACGGGTGGCCGGAAACCAGACGCTGACGATTACCTCCCTGGGGACCGTCGCCGTACCGAATCCCGACTACTGCAACCCCTTGGGCGGAACCTGCCCGGCGGGCGCCGACACGACGAACAAGACAATCCCGCGTGATTTCGGCTTTGGTCCGGCAGGGTCGCTCAGCCTCGGCGACATACCGGTGAGCGTGACCGCGTGGAGCGATACACAGATCCTCGCCACCGTGGCCAACAACACCGATGCCGGGGTCGGCGGGCGTCAGCTCACCATCACCCGGGCCGACGGCGGCACGACCAGCACCGGCCTCACGGTGCAGTTCGGACTGCGCGGCAGCGGTGGCAACCAGGGGCATGTGGTCCAGGTGACCGGAAATATTCAGGCGGCCATCGATGCGGCCGCACCCAACGACCTCTTACTGGTCAACCCCGGTATCTACAATGAGATGGTGATCATGTGGAAGCCGGTCCAGCTCCAGGGCTGGGGCGAGAGCTCGACCAAGATCAATGCCCTCAAACAGCCGGCCGAGAAGTTGGTCGCCTGGCGGGCCCTGACCGAGCAGCTGGTCAACAACGCCGATATTACCTTGTTGCCCGGGCAGGAGGTGGGCTTCGGCGGCATCGAGCCGGTAACCCTGTTCAACGAGGAAGGTGCCGGGATTCTGGTGCTGGCCAGTGACATCGGCGGCAACCGTTTCGGCCTCTCCCGGAACCGGGGCGCCCGCATCGACGGGTTCACCATCACCGGTGCCGATACCGGCGGCGGCATCATCGCCAATGGGTACGCCGATTACCTCGAAATTTCCAACAACCGGGTCGCCAACAACAGCGGCACCTTTGGCGGTGGCATCCGCGTGGGCCATCCCCGGCTGATCAATGCGGCCCAGGATGGCTACGAGGACGGCATGAACGACTACATCCGGATCCACAACAACCAGGTCAACCAGAACGGTTCCCTGGATGGTGCCGGTGCCGGGATCGCCATGGGTGCCGGATCCGATTCCTACCAGGTGACCGATAACTGGGTGTGCGGCAATTTTACTACCGGTGAAGGCGGCGGTATCGGCCACATCGGTCTGAGCCGCGAGGCTGCCAACAACGCACCGGTTCCGCTGATCGCGCGCAACCGCGTACTGTTCAACGAGGTCTTCAACCAAGGCCCCGGGGACTTCTCCGGCGGCGGCCTCTTCATCGGCGGTGCGGCACCGCTGGCGGCCGGCAGCCTGAGTCCCGGAGCCGGCAATGTGCGCGTGGACGCCAACCTGAT